>CAJPTO010000036.1 GCA_905373605.1 uncultured Prevotella sp. | reverse complement strand
GCTAGGCAGGGTAGGTAGCTATCGCTTCCCAACCCTGCCCTACAAAAAGGCCAACTGCTTCGCGGTAGTTGGCATTATGACTGTTTTTTAACCCGAACTGGCGTACATCCTGGTGACGTGTGGGTACGCCTGCTTGGGATAAGACACAAGCTTCATGAAGCTTCCATCATGAGCATGAGTAGCGTCAAACAATACAAGTGTAAAATATTCGGCACAAATTTTAACATTAAGAGTGGCCTCGCACATCGTCAACTGCCCATCCCGCCGCAAATAATCCATTCTCGCGCTGATTGGAGATAAGAAAACATGGATGCTTATACACATGTGAATGATGCCATTTTTGCTTTCTTGACCAGCATTTATGGCAAAATCTCTAGCAAAGTGCAGCATTTAGCTCAGCGAAATGATAGGAATAGCAGGGCTAAATGCATCATTTAGCTGGGTAATTACCGCAGAAAAGCTTTGCAAGCATGCACTTAAAGCCTCGGTCTATGCAACAATTTTGAGGTGAATATGCATAGATATGCACGATATGTGTTGCAAAATGCGCAAAAATACGGCAAAACACCGAACGAGGAAAGGAGGTGAAGACACAATCTAGAGAAGCTAAACGATGTAAAATGCTGTTTCTGCTCTTCTCGTACCGGCATGAATTGCATCTAAAGGCTAGGAAAACACACGCTTTTTAACATTTCTTCCCCTTAATTCTTTCTAGAACAGGGAGGGGAGGAGCTTGTTTTTCGTAAAGAAACGAGAATGGAAATTGGCTTATGGTAAAAGCCAAATCAATTTGGATTTTTCTCTTAGTGTGTAGAGATATTTTAGGGTTGGTTTGTTTTCTCCTTAAATTTGGAAGGTTCTCTGTTGTCTGTAATATGGTTATGCATGCAACTTGAGCAGATATCGGTGTTATCGCAGTTGAAAATGGTATTCATTTGGTTACAAACGATATCCCGAAAGCCTCTTAAGGCTTTCGGGAAAAGATTGAGATATTACGGCGCGTCGTTTAGGGCAATAATCAGGAACGTGTGATAAAGTGCGCTCGCATGTTTCAATCTTATTCAGAGGATGGGGGGCTTATGGCTGGCTTTTGCCAACAAACTTCACCGCTTTTTGTGCCTATTCCGCCAAATTGTTGTACCTTTGCTAAAACAAAAATTACGAAAATGAACATCTGTATCGTAGCGGGTGCGCGCCCAAATTTCATGAAGGTGGCACCCATT
The DNA here is from genome assembly GCA_905373605.1 of uncultured Prevotella sp. GTDB lineage: Bacteria > Bacteroidota > Bacteroidia > Bacteroidales > Bacteroidaceae > Prevotella. Next base: position 17,171 of record CAJPTO010000036.1, on the reverse strand, counting down.
GTACATTCAATAGAAAAAGCTAAAGGGCAGGGTAGGGACATCAATTATCAATTGGTGTATGCAGGAAGCGAAGACGACCCCACGCTTGAGGGTTCGCTCTTCGACGATTTGCAGCTGCAAAGGCCGCAAGTGTACCTCGGTGTAGACTGCGAGAACCTGAACGAGCTTACAGGACAAGTGATGTCGGCCTTCGACAACTACCTGCACAATCACCAAACGGACGCGGTTATCGTGGTAGACGACCTTGCTTCTACCCTTGCCACGGCCATCGTGACGAAGAAAAATGGCATCCTCTTGGCCCATCTTGTGGCAGGGACGCGAAGTTTCGACATTGATATGCCCAAGGAAATAAACCGCTTGGTTATCGATGCACTGAGTGATTTGCTCTTCACGGCAGGCATGGGCGGCAACAGTATCGCCACGCGCGAGGGGGCAGAACTGTCCAAAATATATATGGTGGGCAACATCTTGATGGACACTTTACGCTTTAATCATGGCCGATTGGTGCGTCCGGCGTTGCTTACCAACTTGCATTTGGCTGATAAGGAGTATCTTGTTTTTACGCTTAACCGCAAAGTGCTCATTGCCAATTCCGACAAACTCTTGGGCATGGTTCGGCAGATTGTGGCTGCTTCTGCACATATGCCTGTGGTTGCACCATTGCGTGGTGCGGCTGCAAAGGCAGTAAAGGCCTGCTTGCAACAGCTTGGCGGTGCAGCCAATGTGCATGTTGTTGAGCCACTTTCTTATTTGGAGTTCGGTTATCTCACGGCTCATGCAAAGGGTATTGTTACCGATTCGGGCAATGTTGCTGAAGAAGCTACCTTCAATGGCGTGCCTTGCATCACGCTGAACAGTTATACCGAGCATGCCGAAACCGTGAAGCAGGGTACGAATGTGCTGGTGGGCGAAGACCCTGATGCGCTAGCCAAGGCTCTTAACACTCTGCAAACTGGGAAATGGAAGCATGCTTCGATACCCGACCGATGGGATGGACGCAGTGCAGAACGCATCGTTAGCATCTTGTTGGAGCAGAAGAGGAGTTAGTTGTAAGGAGTTATTGAGTTAAGGAGTTAAGCCAAATCATAGGTGGCACTAGCCATTTTTTCACCTTTTCATCTTTTCACCCTTTCACCTTTTGAGGTGTGGCGTTAGGGAAGTTAAGCCAAATGTTCTGTTGCAGAGTAGCTAACCAACTTAGTTAGCCGATTAACTTGTTGGCTCACCGCCAAAGAATGCTTAATGGGAGCGTGTCTAACCACCTTAACTAGCAGGCAAACTCGTTGACTTGTCAACAAAGGAAGTATAGTTGCTGCGTGTCTAACTACCTTAGCTATCAGGTAAACTCGTTGACTTGTCAACAAAGGAAGCGTAGTTGCAGTGTGTTTAACCATATTAGTTCACTTGTAAACTCATTGACTCTACAACAAAGATAATTTAATGGTAAGGTGGTTATCCACCTTAGTTAACAGGTAAACTCGCCCATTCGGCGACTAAAACAAAAAAGCATATCACTCCCCTCTCCCTTTGGAGAGGGGTTGGGGGTGAGGCTTTCCCCCTTTTTCTCCCTTTGGAGAGGGGTTGGGGGTGAGGCTTCTTTGGGAAAAGAAAGGCTGGACTGAGGCATTTTATCAACTATCAATGGAAAAAAGAACAATACCCGTGGTGGGCATGGCCTGTTCGGCCTGCTCGGCCAACGTGGAAAAGAAACTTAATTCGCTAGCCGGCGTGAAAAGTGCGGCAGTGAATTTGCCGGGGCGTACGGCCTTGGTGGAGTATAATCCCGAGGAAATAACCCTCGAAACGATGAAAAACGAGATTAACGCCATTGGCTACGACCTCGTGATTGAAACCAACCGGTCGGCAGAAGCCATCGAGCGACGCGAACTGCAAAGGCTCAAACGGCGCACAATTCTTTCGTGGGCTTTTGCCTTTTTGTGCATGTGCGTGTCGATGGGATGGCTCAACTTGGGTACAAGTGCCATCAACAATCAGGTGGCTTTGCTCTTGGCTTTGGCCAACTTCGTGACGTGTGGCGGTGAGTTCTTCACTCGCGCGTGGCGACAGCTGCGGCATGGGTCGGCCAATATGGACTCGCTTGTGGCACTTTCCACAAGCATCGCTTTCCTCTTCAGCACGTTCAACACCTTCTGGGGCGATGCCGTTTGGGGCGCTCGAGGCATCGTTTGGCACACCTATTTCGATGCTTCGGTGATGATTATCACCTTTGTTTTGACTGGTCGATTGCTCGAAGAGCGCGCCAAGAACGAGACCGTGGGCAGCATTAGGCAACTGATGGGGCTGGCTCCAAAGACCGCACGACTGGTTGAAGGCAGCGAAATGCGCGATGTTCCCATTGCCACCATCGCCGTTGGAGATGTGTTGGAGGTTCGTGCAGGCGAGAAAGTTCCGGTAGATGGCATTGTCACCACGGCCGAAAGCTTTATGACGGCCGATGGCGCATACGTAGACGAGAGCATGATTACGGGCGAACCAACGCCGGCTTTGAAGCAAAAAGGCGCAAAGGTGCTGGCCGGCACGGTGGTGTCGCAAGGCAAATTTAGGTTTAAGGCGCAACAGATTGGCGAACATACGGCCTTGGCGCAAATCATTAAGATGGTGCAAGAGGCTCAAGGAAGCAAAGCACCAGTGCAGCGAGTTGTAGACCGTGTGGCGCGTATCTTTGTGCCAGTGGTGGCCATTATTGCCCTTCTCACCTTCGTGCTGTGGTGGATTGTGGGCGGCAATGCTGCCCTTCCGCAAGCCATTCTCTCGGCAGTTGCCGTGCTGGTTATCGCTTGTCCGTGCGCTATGGGCTTGGCAACGCCCACTGCTTTGATGGTGGCCATCGGCAAAGCAGCGCAGATGAACGTGCTGATTAAGGATGCGGCGGCCCTTGAAGCATTGAAAAGCGTGAACGCAATGGTGATAGACAAGACGGGAACGCTTACCATTCCTAACCAAAACATCGACTTTACCAAGGCCGATGACCTGCCACTTGAAGCGCGCGAAACGCTTAAACCACATGCCGAAGAGGCCATGAAGGAATTGCAAAGCATGGGTATCGAGGTGTATATGATGAGTGGCGACAAGGATGAGGCGGCGCGTTATTGGGCGCAAAAGGCCGGCATTAAGCACTATCGAAGTAAGGTTTTGCCGCAAGACAAGGAGAATATGGTGCGCCAGTTGCAAGCCGAAGGCAAGCGTGTGGCGATGGTTGGCGACGGCATTAACGACACCCAAGCCTTGGCTTTAGCCGATGTGGGTATCGCAATGGGGCGTGGAACGGACGTTGCAATGGATGCAGCGCAAGCCACTTTGATGGGCGATGACCTGCGCCGACTGCCTCAAGCCATTCGCCTAAGCCGCAAAACCACGGCCATGATAGCGCAAAACCTGTTTTGGGCCTTTATATATAATGTGGTGTGCATCCCCCTTGCGGCCGGTGTTCTTCATCTTTTCGGCATCGATTTCCAAATAACACCCATGTGGGCCAGTGCCCTTATGGCCTTTTCTAGCGTGAGCGTGGTGCTCAATAGCTTGCGGTTGAAGTTGGCGAAATAGAATATATACTAGTTAAAGGACATAAGTATGGAAATGGAAAACATTGATGAAGAGATGAATGTAGCCCATCTGCGAGAACTTATATATAGCTTTCGGGGTGTTCGAGTGATGCTTGACAGCGACTTGGCGCGTATCTATGGTTATAGCACAAAAGACTTTAATAGGCAAGTTAAGAACAACATAGATAAGTTTGAACAGGACTTTATGTTTCAATTGACTGCTGATGAGTGTGAAATGTTGAGGTGCAAAAATTCCACCTCAAATTGGGGAGGACGTAGATATAATCCTTATGTGTTTACAGAGCAGGGTATTTATATGCTAATGACAGTATTGAAAGGGCCGTTAGCTACAAAACAAAGTAAGGCATTGATTAGAATTTTCAAGCAAATGAAAGACTATATAGTGGATAATCAGCCTTTACTTGGACAAAGGGAATATCTGCAATTATCTTTGCAAACAACACAGAATGCACAAGATTTACTTGAGTTGCGTAGTTCTCTTTCCGCTGTAGATGATAAGGTCGCTAGCATAGTAGATACTTTGGGAAATGTTGTTACAAAGTCGGAGTTGGCAATCATGATGAACGATTTTAGTAATCCTGTCGTCAGAAGGGATTGGCTGATACTAAATGGTCAGCCTGTGGAGTCTGATTTGGCTTATAGGCAAATTTATGAAACGGCAAAGAAGTCGATATATGTCATTGATAACTATATTGGGTTGAAAACATTGGTGTTGTTAAAAGATGTTCGACCCGGTGTCACAATAAAGATTTTCTCAGATAATATTGGGCATTGTTTGCATCAAAGGGAATACGATGATTTTGTGCGTGAATATTCTGGGCTTTGTATTTCTTTTCAAGTAACCGACGGAATCTTTCATGATAGGTATATCGTAATAGACTATAACACCACCAATGAACGAGTGTATCATTGCGGGGCATCATCAAAGGATGGAGGAAATAAGGTAATGACAATCACGGTTGTTGGGGATGAGGCAGTCTACCATCCTTTGATTGATACCTTGTTAGGTAATCGCACGTTAATGCTGCGGTAGATACATTGAGCTAATATTATTAGTTATGGGTGTGTGGTTGCTTTGAATTTGTATTGAGAAAGAGTAAGTATCCTTCCATAGAATGACAGTTGTTAAAACTTAAAGTACAATAAGACACATGAATACAAGAAAACAGTACACTTTCATTTTGATATTGTTGCTGTTAGCGACATTTTCAAATACGGCCTTTGCTGGCAAGCCTTTGAAGCTCTTGGCCATAGGAAACAGCTTCTCGGAAGATGCCATTGAGCAGAACCTCTTTGAATTGGCGGCTGCCACAGGGCATCAAATGATTATTGGTAACATGTATATTGGGGGCTGTTCGCTAGAAAGACATTGGGGCAACGCACGTAACAACAAGGCCGATTACAACTATCGCAAGATTGACATAGACGGCAAACTGACCCGCACGGCCAACTATACACTCGACAAAGCCTTGCGCGACGAACAGTGGGATTATGTTAGTTTGCAGCAGGTTAGTCAGCTTTCGGGCGTGTACAATAGTTTTCAGCCCCATTTGGATAGTCTTATCGCCTATGTTCGGGCACGTGTTCCCGCCACAACCAAGCTGATATGGCATGTCACTTGGGCATACGCGCAGAACTCAACTCATGGCGGATTTGCCAATTACGACCGCGATCAAGCCAAGATGTATCGAGCCATCGTTGAGGGCGCGCAACGCTTGAAGAAGGAGAACGCCCATTTCACCCTCTTTATTCCCGTAGGAACGGCCATTCAAAATGCCCGCACCTCATTTGTTGGCGACCATCTTAACCGCGACGGTTTCCATCTCGACCTGGTGCTAGGGCGTTACACAGCGGCTTGCACATGGTTCGAATGCTTGTTCGAAACCAATGTTGTGGGTAACCGATATGCACCAAAAGGATTGACCAAAGCACAAAAGGCCGTGGCGCAATGGGCTGCACATCTCGCCGTGGAGCGACCTTTCGAATGCTCGCCAATAGATATTAGCGACATGGTTACTACCGTTTCTACGCAAAAGTAGGGAACAAACAAATAGAATAAAGGCAGGCATGGAATACTTTTTTAGTATTTCATGCCTGCTTTTTGTTTGGCTTGTTGTTTGGATTACCTTCAAATCACACCTTATTTGTTTTTCTAGCCTTAACTCTTTTCCCTTAAAAACAGCGGCCGAAAATAGCTTATTCGGCTCTCGTCACAGCCTTGAAGCCAGTATCTATTCGCGGTTGTTAAATCCCTGACTTACTATCTGCCCAGCAAAAAACCACCGAACACGCCAAAGAAACGCGAAAAAAGTTGTACCTTTGCAGGCGAAAAAATCGATAGAGTGCTTGGTAAACCTCTTTAAAAACAAGATTTATGAACAACAAGGATAATAAGGTGAGTGTGCTGTTCATGCTTTTCAGCATACTCTTTTGCGTTTGCCTGATAGCGGCGAACGTGTTAGAAACAAAGCAAATAGCGTTTGGTTCAATCAGTTTGACGGGTGGCTTGATTGTCTTCCCTGTGTCTTATATCATCAACGACTGCGTATGCGAGGTGTGGGGGTATAAAAAGGCGCGCCTGCTGATATGGGTTGGCTTTGCCATGAACTTCTTCTTTGTGTTGGTTGGGGCCATTTGCGACGCCATACCTGGTGCTCCTTATTGGACCAACGATGCTGGTTTTCATGCCGTTTTCGGCTTGGCACCCCGCATTGCGTTCGCTTCTTTCTTGGCTTTCGTTTGCGGTTCGTTTGTCAACGCCTACATCATGAGCAAGATGAAGCTGTCGTCGGGAGGCAAAAACTTCTCGTTGCGCGCTGTGGTCAGCACCATTTTTGGTGAGAGTGTAGACTCTATCATCTTCTTCCCACTGGCATTGTGGGGCGTTGTGCCTACCGAAGAGTTGCCTTGGCTGATGCTCTGGCAGGTGATTTTGAAGACTGCTTACGAGATTGTTGTGCTGCCGTTGACCATCCGTGTGGTGCGTTATGTAAAGCGTTACGAGCAGGTTGACACCTACGACACGGGCATCAATTACAGCATTTGGCGCGTGTTTAGCCTTTAGCGTTTAAGGTTGTGAGTTTTTAAGGTTGTGAGTTGGTGCGTTTTGATGGCTGTTTAGTTCATGCGTTTATGGGCTTCACACCTCATCTGTTCTCTATTATCTGCTTTCAAAAGCTAGAGAATGTTTCAACTCAAAGCCTTAAAAACTGACAACCTCCAAAACTTTTATACTCCAAAACACAGAAACTCACCATCTAAGAACAATAGAAATGGAACAGAATAGAGAAACCGAGGGCTTGAAGTCGCTGGGTAACAGCACGAAGTATAGCATGGATTATGCCCCCGAAGTGTTGGAAACGTTCGAAAACAAACATCCTGACAACGATTATTGGGTGCGCTTTAATTGTCCCGAATTTACCTCGCTTTGTCCCATTACAGGGCAACCCGACTTTGCCGAGATACGCATATCGTATGTGCCTAACGTGCGAATGGTTGAGAGTAAGAGCCTGAAACTCTACCTTTTCAGCTTTCGAAACCACGGCGACTTTCACGAAGACTGCGTGAACATTATCATGAAGGACCTCATCAGGCTGATGAACCCGAAGTATATCGAGGTGGTTGGGCTCTTCACTCCGCGTGGTGGCATCAGCATTCACCCTTTTGCCAACTACGGAATGCCCAACACCAAGTATGCCGAAATGGTAGAAAAACGGTTCGCCGAGTATGGAATGCGGTGAGCTTATAAGTTCTTGTGGCTGTGAGTTCATAAGCATGTATGTTCGATAAACTGGTTTACAGGCTAGCTATTCAACTTGTAACCCCGTTAATTCATCCACTTGTTTGCTTGTTAACTTGTCCACTCGTCCACTTGTTAACTAGTTAACTCGTCCACTCGTCCGCTTGTTTGCCTCCCTTTATCCCGCAAACATCACCATCAATCCGCCAATAACGATGTATAAGGCGGCGTAGGGTAGGGCCGATTTAAGTATTTCCCCGTCTTTGCCAGGCATATCGCATGCAGCAGTGGCTATGGCAATGCTCTGTGGCGAAATCATCTTGCCGCCCGTAGCTCCTGTGGTATTGGAGGCCACAATCCAGTTGGGGTCGGCATGATGTAGCTGTGCGGCCACGTTGGCTTGTAGTTTTGCGAAGAGTATGTTGGATGAAGTGTCGCTGCCAGTAACAAATGTTCCGATGGCACCAATCAGAGGGGCAAACAGCGGATAAGCCTTGCCCGTAACGTTGGCAAGCGTATCGGCGATGACGAGTATCATTCCGGCGTAGTTCATTATCGCCGCTAAAGCCACAAGCGATATGATGGTGATGGTGGTTTTACGCAGGTTTACCACCGTGCGAGCCAATGTAACGAGCAAACGTTGTGGCGATAGGCCTTGCACAAAGCCGCCAAGCACCGTGCCTAGAAACAACATCAGCCCCGCATTGCCTATCCAAGCAAACGAGAAACCTGTGCCTGCAGCGTGTATGGGCAAAACAACACGCGAGACTAACGTGGACTTTAAGAAGGCGTTGATGGGTGGAAAGAGCGGGCCCGAAAGCAAAATGAACAACAAGATGAAGGCGTATACCGCCCAAGCCCTAAGCGTTTGGTTGGCGGTGTAGGCCTTTTTTGTTTCTTGTTGTTTCTTCGGAGCAAACAGTTTGGCATAAACAATGATGGCGATGATGGCGGCCAACGAGCCGATTATGGCAGGCGTTTCGGCGCCTAGATAACGTGCCACAAGGTATTGCGTGCCAAAAGACACGGCTCCCACCCATAGCGAGAGCCACAAGTTCTTAACGATGGCGGGCCTACTGCGGTTGGTTAGCGTGAGGATGATAAAGGGGAGGATGAAATAAAGCAGTGACAATTGCACCACGGCATACACCGAAAGCTGCGAGATAAGTTCTTGCGAGGCTGCTCCGCTCGGTGCTATTTCGTTGGCAAGGGTTATCACCGGCACGCCCACAGCACCGAAACCAGTGGGTACGGTGTTGGCGATGAGCGACACCAGTGCACTGAATAGCGGTTTATATCCTAGCGAAATGAGTATCGCTGCGGGTATTGCTACGGCCGTTCCAAAGCCTGCCATGCCCTCAAGCAGTCCGCCAAAGCCCCAAACAAGCATCAATACCGTTATGCCATCGTCGTCGGAAAACGATGTGAATTGGGCTTTGATAACGTCTATCTGTTTGCTTTCCACCAGCACATTGTAGCTGAACAAGGCCATTAGGATGATGATGAGAATGGGAAACACGGCTTTAAGTGCGCCCTCTACGAAGGCCCATGCCACGCCCATTTGCGTGAAACCCGCAGGTGCAAAGCTTAGCGCAGGGGCGAGAAACACGGCAATGGCTGCCGTAGCAAGCAGGCTGATAAAGGCACTTCGGTGGCCTGCCATCTTGAAACCGAGCATCAAGACGAACAGCAAAACAATGGGAAGGATTGAAACGAGTGCGGCCATAAGCTGTTGTTTAGGTGGTGAAGCAGTTGGGTTAGCTTGCGTGGCGAGGGCGTTTGCGCCCTGTCCATCCACGATGTATTGGGCAAATATAGTAAAAAATGTTGAATGCACCACGCTTTGTGGGCATAAAAATTACGGGACAGATGGTCTTGTGCTGAACATCTGTCCCGTTTAGGGGGCGTTTATGGCGTATTTGTCACCTAATGTTTTTGGTTTTGAGTGGCGTGAGGAATAAGCTAACTTCCGTAAAGCTGCTTGATTGTTGGGTTACCAGCGACTAACTGGCATTCTACCAGCGACAGATAGCCGCAGTACCAACGTCTGGTAGCCACCATACCAGCTGCTGGTAGCCGTCGTACCAACGAATGGTAGCCACACTACCAGCTACTGGTAGCCGTTGTACCAACAGCTTGGTATTTGTCTGTTGATGGCAAAACGGGCTGCAAAGACAAGGAGATAAAGCAACGCTTCTCTGCTTTTAAGATGTTGCCGAGCGTGAATTGGCCGCGCAATGCCGTTTCACAAACTTACATTCACAGGCTGTTACGCTCCGTTATCGCCATTTCAGTCGTTATAGTCGGCCACAATCTCACAAATCTTGATGATAACGTTCTTGGCTTTCTCCATCACTTGCACCGAAACAAACTCGTATGGGCCGTGAAAGTTAACGCCACCGGCAAAGATGTTGGGGCAAGGCAGCCCCATGTAGCTAAGCTGTGCGCCGTCTGTTCCGCCGCGAATGGGTTTCACTTTGGGCGAAACGCCGCTTTCCATCATGGCTTGCAGCACCACATCTATTACGTGCATGTTGGGGTCTATCTTCTCCTTCATGTTGTAATATTGGTCGTTCAAGTCCACTGTTACCGTTCCTTCGCCGTATTTCTCGTTCATGGTGCGGGCGCATTTCTCGAAAAAGGCCTTTCGGTCTTCAAACTTGTCGCGGTCGTGGTCGCGTATAATGAAGTTCAGCTTGGCCTCTTCGGTGCATGTTTGCATGCCAATGAGGTGGTAAAAGCCCTCATATCCTTCGGTTGTTTCGGGCGTTTGGTCGTCGGGAAGCATGTTACAAACCTCGCAAGCCAGTCGGTTTGCGTTAATCATTTTGCCTTTTGCATAGCCCGGATGCACGCTAACACCCTTGATGTTTACCTTTGCCGAGGCCGCATTGAAGTTCTCATATTCCAGTTCTCCAAGGTCTCCACCGTCGATGGTGTACGCCCATTCGCAGCCAAACTTCTCCACATCGAAGTGGTGTGCGCCTTTTCCAATCTCTTCATCGGGATTAAATGCTACGCGTATGTCGCCGTGTTTCACCTCGTTATGGTCGCGAAGCCAGCACATGGCCTGCATGATTTCGGCTATTCCGGCCTTGTCATCGGCCCCAAGAAGCGTGGTGCCATCGGTCACAATGAGGTCTTCGCCCACGTGATTTTTCAGTTCGGGGAACTTCGTTGGCGATGAAACGATGCCTGGCGACAATTCGATGTCGCCTCCATCGTAATTCTTCACGATGCGTGCCTTTACGTCTTTGCCGCTGCTGTCTGGGCTAGTGTCGTAGTGGGAGATAAAACCGATGGTTGGAATTTTCTTCTTGCAGTTGGCTTTCAGCGTGCCATAGAGATAGCCCATGTCGTCCATCTCTACGTCGCTAAGCCCTTCTCGTTCCATCTCCTTCTTTAAGTATTCGGCGAAGACGAGCTGTTTCGGGGTGCTCGGAACCGACTCCGAGTTGTCGTCCGACTGTGTGTCGAACTTGGTATAATTAATAAATCTTTCTGTTATTTCCATGTTTGGTTTTAAGTTTGAACGAACCTCGCGCCCTTGCTTTAGCCTCGTTAGCGTGGTTTGGCTTGTGCATAAGCGTTGTTTTCTTGTTAGGCCGTTGTGCAATCATGCCTGTTTGCACCACGATAATGGCCTATAACAGCCAACGCTTAGCCTTTGTTTAGCCGTTCGTATGGGTTTATTTGCTTTTGTTGTTATTGTAAGTTGACTTTCATTTTATTGTTCACCACAGCCTTCTGCCACCCCTTGGCCTGCCTTAAACCAAGCCTTTGGTGTGCAGTTGCTTTTGCAAAGATACGAAATGTTTCAAAAAGGCGAAACAAAAGGGCAAATAAATGCAGCTATGAAAACAATTGTTGTTTAATATTTTCAATAAAGCGAAGGAATGTTGGATGGAATAAATAATAGGTATTAGTGTTTAGAAATCTTTATAATCATAAATGATAGTACCAATAAAATTATAGTTTTCGTCATAATAGTTCATCCTCCATTTTATGCCAGTTGTTTTCATAAATTGTCTGAATTGTGATTGTGGCATATTATATTTTCCGCGTAGTATCATAGCTTTGACTCTTTCCTTGCCATTCTCTTTGATATCACTTAGCATCTCTTCTATTTCTTCTTGGCCCCAATCACTAAAGTCTAAGCTTACGGTATAGGTTGAGGTGCATGTCCAGTTGAGGAAGATAACAGATCTAAGTGTTGTTACTTCATCTACTTTTATAGGGAGTTGTGCATTTAATTCTTTGCAGGCATCTGCATACACTTTTTTAATTCCCTCTTTAATTTGTTCTACTGACTGGGCATGTAGAGAATGAGTCTGTAAAAGTAAAAGAATAAATATTAGTTTCATGTTAATGCTACGAATGGAAGAAAATATTAGAGCATGTTTAGATGTAGATCTTCACATTGCTTACTTACGCTAAGAACGGTTATCTACTATATGGTAGGAGCTAATACAATGCTAGCGAACGCAGATTTTGCATGCGCGTCTTCCCATTGATTTTGCCTCAGTTAGGGTAATTGCTTTGATTTCATCACTGCAACGATTAAGTCCTCGACAAGTTTTTTTAGCATGATAGACCTCTGCGGTTGGTCCTGTGCAGATATATACGTTGCCGTTACCACCTTTGCACGATGTGGATAATGCTATAAAAGAAAAGGAGAGTGATAGTAATAGTTTCGTCATGCTGGTCTATAAATAAAGATTTAATGAACTATAAAATATAATATAGAGTGGTGTTGAAATGCAAGGATGCGATTCAGATAGTCTTTCTTATTCGTCAGAAACTGAGGTTATTTAGATTTTTATCTTTGTTTCTGTTGCTTTTCCTTTGAAAAGAGAACTCGCCATGCACTTTTTCCATTGGCGCGTAAGCACAACAACCCACTCATTAAAGCGCAATACCCTACAGCATAAACAATCCCTTCGATTGCCTCTCCATTAGCAATCAGGACTAATGCACCTGCGTATGAGAGGCATGCAGCAAACAACAAAAATATACCAGCTTTCATTTTTGTCAGAATCAATACTATTGATGTGATAAGAAGCAATCCATATATGATGTTGATTGCATTCCACGTATGAGAAGTTAGGTATATCGTTGAACCTTGAAACACTATTGTCTCTTCCTCTAATAGCATAATAGCATTCTTGAAAACATCCATTGCCATTTTGAAAATGCCAAGAATCAGGCATAGGTAAATGAGGTTGTTATAGGTGTTTTTCTCTTCCATTGTATTGTTTCTCCTTTTATATGAATGATTTGTTTTAACTCTATGATGGCTGTTGTCGTGTGACACATACTACCACATAGTAGACATGAAAAGCATTACTCTTTTGTTAAATCGAAGATATAATCGACTTCACCAATATTCACTTTGAGGATAAGCTTCCTTGTCTTCTTGTTTTTAAGTATTAGATAACCACTTAAAAGTTTTTGTGGAACGACAGTGGATTTATGTAAATAATCCCTCAAGGATTCGTCTAAACGCTCATATGCGGCATCCTTTGCCCCTGTATATACTCTAGATGTTGTGGTTTCATTTTCTTCAATGCTGTTGCCGTTGTTGTCATGAACCTGAGATTTCCTCTCTACTGTCACTTGTCTAGTATTCTCTGGACCAAACCAAAGAATACTTCTTCTTTCTCTTTTTCTCCATTCTTCGGCCTCATACGCACCCACTTCCACTTCTTTACCGAGTGAATTAATATAGGTTGCAGTGAAGTTTGACGGGGAAATGTTAACACCCCGACCACCATTGTTCCACAAAGCAACACTCACGACGAGCTTACTTTCAAAGACAGGCTTATCTTTGACTCTCACTCTGATACCCCAATTATCATCGAACGCAAATAAAGATTTGTAGCCATTGTTATATGAAATACTGTCTACTGTAACAACACGTTGAGCATTTAATGTTGTAACGATTAACATGAATAATAGTAGAGATATACTTCTCATGATTATAATGATTTGTTAGTTGCTACTCTTAGTTAAAAAATCCGTAGAAAAAGATGGTAATGTAAATCATTGTGAGCAAAAATCTCTACATTATAACCCATCTAGCATGGTAATACTTGTGTTGCAAGGACAGCCTTGTTGTTAGTTAACACTTTGTGTATAAGCTCCACACTTGATATTGCCCATCTCTTATAGCTAGATTTTTGCTACGATACATCATACCTCATTCTTTATATTAATGAAATGGTTGTAAAATTCGAAAACAAAATCTAATACAATGCAGAGTGCTCATCCAAAAAAGAGGAACGCCTTGCATTCCCCTTTTGTGACCCCGGAGGGATTCAAACCCACGACTTCAGGAACCGGAATCCTGCGTTCTATTCAGCTGAACTACGAGGCCTTTGTTGCTTATTGCGCTGCAAAAGTAAGCATTTTTGTTGGTTTGAGCAAATGTGGCGAAAGGAAATATAATGTTTATGGCAATAAGGATGTGGCGAGTTGAGCGACTGACGATGGTGCTAGTGTTGCGAAAACAAAGCTGTGGGCGGAAGGAAAAGGGAAGGAAGCAGGACGATGAGTGGGCATCGAGGGGTGGAAAAGGTGCTGGATGCTTGGCTGAATGATAGCAAATGTGCTTGTTTTTGCGTCACAATGCAATATTCTTTTCCTTATTCCGCCCGCTTATCATTTATTTCATTACCTTTGCACAACAAAATAACATATCGCCTATGAGCACTTTAATACGACCAGAACACTACCATGCCCACCTAGATAAGGTGAGAACGGAACAGGCCATAAAACTGATTAAGGACTTTTTTCAACAAAATCTCTCCACCGAACTGCGCTTGCGACGGGTTACGGCACCGCTTTTCGTGATGCAAGGACTTGGCATCAACGACGACCTTAACGGCATCGAACGACCAGTTACGTTTCCCATTAAGGACCTTGGAGACGCACGAGCCGAGGTGGTTCATTCGCTTGCGAAGTGGAAACGGCTGACTTTGGCCGAATATAAGGTGCGCCCGGGCTACGGCATTTACACCGACATGAACGCCATTCGCGCTGATGAGGAACTGGATAACCTGCATTCGCTCTACGTGGACCAATGGGATTGGGAGATGGTTATCACACCCGAGCAACGCTCGCTGGCTTTTCTTAAGCAAACGGTGCAGCGTATTTATGCGGCGATATTGCGCACGGAGTATCTCACTTGTGAGACTTATCCCGCGCTGCAACCCTTCCTTCCGCCCGAAATACACTTTGTGCACAGCGAAGAATTGCTGCAAATGTACCCCAACCTCACGCCGAAAGAACGCGAAGACGCCATTTGCAAGAAGTATGGGGCGGTGTTCGTTGTGGGCATTGGATGCAAGCTTAGCGATGGAAAACGGCACGATGGGCGCGCTCCCGACTACGATGACTGGTCTACTGTGGCCGAAGACGGACATGTTGGGCTTAATGGTGACATCTTGATATGGTATCCTGTGTTGGACCGTTCGGTTGAATTGTCGTCGATGGGCATACGCGTTAATGCCGAAGCTTTGTTAACGCAACTCGAGATTGCGGGCGAACAGGCGCGCCAGTCGCTATTTTTCCACCGACAATTGCTTTCGGGCAAGCTGCCGCTTTGCATCGGTGGCGGCATCGGACAGAGTCGGTTGTGCATGGTGTTGTTGCAAAAGGCTCATATTGGCGAGATACAGGCCAGCATTTGGAGCAACGAAATGCGCGACGAATGCGAAAAAGCAGGCATGCCGCTGATATAAAAGTGAAAAGAAGCCTCACCCCCAGCCCCTCTCCAAGGGGGAGAGGGGAGTGATATGCCTTGTTAATTGCATTTAAACAGCAGTCGTGTAGGAAAAAGCAATAACAACGCATACGCTTATCACCCATAATATGTTCGTTTGTTGGTTGACAAGTAAACAAGTTATCTTGGCTTAACGAAAATGTTCTTATGTCCTTTTGTCAAAAAAGAAAGTGAAAAGGTGAAAAGATGGGCAGCACCGCTTGTGCGACCGCACGAAATAAACGACATGTCCTTTTGTTCTTCTGTCAAAAACGCATGTGTTTATGTCAACAAAGAAGTGTGAAGAGGTGAAAAGATGGCCAACACCGCTTGTGCGACTGCGCGAAATAAACGACATGTCCTTTTGTTCTTCTGTCAAAAGCGCATGTGTTTATGTCGATAAATATGCGTGGGAGGTGAAAATACGATAAGACGTTTTCCACTATTAGGGGCAAGCGAGTTGTCCTATGGACAATAAAATCTTGCCCTTGTGCTTTCGGGGCAACAGGTCAGTCTGTGTGTTTGTAAACGCTGTAACTCATGATTTTTTCGCCTACTTGCGACTTGTGTTCAAGCTACCAGCGTCTTGTAGGGCCACTACAAGGGCCTTGTAGCCGCAGTACCAGCATCGTGTAGCCTCACTACAAGGGTCTTGTAGCGGCAGTACCAGCGGCATTGTACTGATGTGTTGTGGGCAACTAGCAGGTAAAAGAAGCGATAAAGCCTATTTGCGTTTCACAATTAAGGCTGTTGTTTGCTTGGGGGTAGCCTTGTTGGGTGCATGGGTGGGCCTTGTTGTTCGCGAGAAATAACAAGGCATACTGATGCAAAAATAGGGTTTGATAGCTGCCGCAAGCAGACAGCCTGCGGCCTGCTAAGTGAGCTCCAAGCCCAGCGCATCGCGCAATTTGTCGATGGCAGGGTTGGCCTTGAGCATGTTCTCGTAAATCTCTTTCTTAGAGAATATGCGCTTCATCTCTTCTACTTTGGCCAACCGGATATGCAGTTTCAGTTGGCCATTGTGCAGATATTTGGCCAGTCCGCCCTCGATGCGCTTCTTGATGTTGTTCACCTCTTCTAGCACAATCTCGTTGTCGGCCAGCACTTCGATGTTGGGAAACTGGGTGATGCGCGGCGACATGTTCTTCATTCGCGTGGCGATGGCCACCATATCTTGCGGCATGCGGTTACAAAGTGCCATCCATTGCAGTTCCAGTTCCTCTTGCGAGAAAACGTAGTTCTCTTCTTTGTTGGAAATTTCTTCCTCCTTAACCGTTCCAGCCTTCTCTGGACCTTTCATAATGGTGGCAAACGATGTGCCCACCTTGCCCAATTTGAGTTTTCCCAAGGGTATTGCCGTGCGCAGAGGTGCGTTTTCTGGCTCGTTGGCCTTCGGTGTTTCGGTTGCAGACGGCGTGGGGTAGGGTATTGTTTTCGCCACCGTGTTGTTGCCCATTGTGGCAACATTGTCGTTTTTTGTTGCAGTGGGTTGGGCCGTTGTTGTAGTTGGGCGCGTTGCCGAGGGTGTGCGCACCATCGTTTTTTCCCCACCAGCCACCTGTTGAGCTGGTTTAGGTTGGGGAGCGACAAGTTTTCTGAACAGGGATTTCAAACGCTTGGGGCTACGCCCCGCGGCAGGTTCGTCGTCGGGTTGCGTTATCTGCGCCACCTCGATGAGTGTAAGCTCCACCAAGAGTCGCTTGTTGCTGCTGGCACGATAATGAATGTCGCATTGGTTCATTATTTGTAAGGCCTTGTAAAGAAACTTGGTGGGGCACTTTTGTGCCTGTTCTTTAAAGCGTTCGCGTTGGCGTGCACTCACCTCAAGCAGCGGCAGTGTGCTCTCATCCTTAGCCATCAGCACGTTTCGCACATGCGTTGCCAGTCCGTTAACGAGGTTCCCGGCGTCGAAGCCTTTGGCGATGATGTCGTTTACCAGCACCATGATGTCGCTCACTTTGTTTTGTGCGGCGAGGTCGATGATGTTAAAATAGTTGTCGCTGTCCAGCACATTGAGGTCGGCAATCACGCTGTCGTAGGTGAGATTGCCTTGTGCAAAGCTTGCCGCTTGGTCGAAGATGGAGAG
>CAJPTO010000035.1 GCA_905373605.1 uncultured Prevotella sp. | reverse complement strand
GTAACCCAGTTTTTCTTCGCCTTCGTAGGCCACGAACTCGCCGTTTAGTTCGGCACCAACTGGAGCAACTATTCGTGGTTTGTGGGCGACATCTTCGGTGCGCCCTTGGCCATTGAGGGCATTGTGGCCTTCTTTATGGAGAGCACGTTTGTGGCCGTGATGTTCTTTGGGTGGAAAAAGGTATCGCCAGGTTTCCATCTCGCCTCAACATGGCTCACAGGCATAGGTGCAACCATTTCGGCTTGGTGGATATTGGTGGCCAATGCTTGGATGCAATATCCCGTTGGCTGCGAGTTCAACCCCGACACCATGCGCAACGAGATGGTTAGCTTCGCCGATGTTGCCCTTTCGCCCTTTGCGATAGATAAGTTTTGCCACACCGTAACCTCTTCTTGGATTGTGGGTGCGGTGTTTGTTGTGGCCGTTAGTGCCTATTATCTGCTGAAGAAGCGCGAAACAGAACTGGCAAAGCAGAGCATGAAGATTGCCGCTAGCGTTGGTTTCGTTGCTTCGTTGCTCGCAGCAATGACAGGCGACACCTCTGCTTACCTTGTTGGGAAGGTGCAACCCATGAAGTTGGCCGCCATGGAAGCACTTTATAAGGGCGGCGAAGGCCAAAGTCTTACGGCCTTTGCATGGGTTAACCCCTTTAAGGAACACGATTGCCGCAAGAACGAGGAACATCCGCTTTGCGTTTCCATCCCCTATGGGCTCTCGTTGCTGGCCACGCACAGCCTGCATGGCTTTGTTCCTGGTGTTAACGACTTGCTCGATGGTTATGTTAAGGCCGACGGCACGCGCGAACCATCGGTGAAAGAGAAGATGGTGCGCGGCAAGGCCGCCGTAAACGCGCTGATGGCTTACCGCAAAGCCAAGAAAGCGGGCGACGAGGCCACCGCACAAAAGGCCTTGCCCGTTATCAAAGCCAACATGAAATATTTTGGTTATGGCTATGTGGACAAGGAGGAACAGGTGATACCCAACATCCCCATTGCCTTTTGGTCGTTCAGAATAATGGTGGGTTTGGGCTCGTTCTTTGTGCTTTTCTTCGCTGTACTCACCTTTGTTTGCTATCGCAAAGACGTATCGCGTTATCGTTGGCTGCTCATCTTGGGCGTTTGCACCCTACCGATGGGCTATATCGCCTCGGAGTCGGGTTGGGTTTTGGCCGAATTAGGCCGTCAGCCTTGGACCATTCAAGACATGTTGCCCACGTGGGTGGCCGTAAGTGATGTGCATCCGGCCAACATCGCCACAACCTTCTTCCTCTTCTTGGCCCTCTTTACCACGCTGCTTGTGGTGGAAATAAGCATCTTGGTGAAGCAGATAAAGAAAGGGCCCGAGTACGGAAAATAATCCTTAACCCATTTGTTTGGCTTTTCTGTGCCGCGCCTACGCCCTTTGCATGATGCCTTTTGGCGCATGGGGTGGGGAAGAGCATAGGGCGGAAAGGTGCCTTGCACGGCGCGAGGACGCTTGTTTACCAGGCAAACGCAAGGCAAAGGCAGGCATCCCAGCCGCAAATGCCGAACAAAAAGAAAAGAATAAAACTCATGTCATACGAATTTTTGCAACATTATTGGTGGTTCTTGGTGTCGCTCCTAGGCGCGTTGCTCGTGTTCCTGATGTTTGTTCAGGGCGCAAACACCCTTATATTCACCCTTGGAAAAACCGAGAACGAACGCCGACTGGTGGTTAACTCCACTGGCCGGAAGTGGGAATTTACGTTCACAACGCTCGTTGTGTTTGGTGGAGGCTTCTTTGCTTCGTTCCCCTTGTTTTACAGTACCAGCTTTGGCGGTGCCTATTGGCTGTGGATGATCATTCTCTTTTCATTCGTAATCCAAGCCGTTAGCTACGAGTTCCAAAACAAGTTGGGCAACATCCTTGGCGCGCGCACGTTCCAAGTGTTCCTCATCATCAACGGCATTGTGGGTCCAGTGTTGTTAGGTGGTGCGGTAGCCACGTTCTTCAATGGTTCCAATTTCATTGTAGACAAGGGCAACATCACCACCTTGGCACAGCCCGTTATCAGTCGTTGGGCCAACGGCAGCCACGGTCTGGATGCCCTGCTCGACCTTTGGAACGTGGTTCTTGGCGTGGCCGTGTTCTTCTTGGCGCGTGTTCTTGGCCTGCTCTACATTATTAATAATGTGGCACACGAACCTGTTGTTGTCCGTGCCCGCAAGCAATTGCGCCTTTGCACGGTGGTGTTCTTGGCTTTCTTCCTTAGTTTCTTGGCACATGTGTTGCTAAAAGACGGCTATGCTTACGACCCGCAAACGGGCCTTATCTCGATGCAGCCCTATAAATACCTGCACAACCTCTTGGATATGTGGTGTCTCACGCTCGTATTGTTGGTTGGCGTTGTGTCTTTGCTTTATGGTATTGTGCGCACCCTGCGCGAAACCAACTTCAAACGCGGCATTTGGTTTGGTGGTGTAGGCGTGGTGCTGGTTGTTTTGGTGTTGCTCTTGTGCGCCGGATGGAACAACACGGCCTATTATCCCTCTAATGCCGACCTTCAAAGCTCGCTAACCATCGCCAACAGCTGCGGCAGCGAGTTTACGCTAACGGCCATGTCGGTGGTTTCGCTGCTTATCCCCTTCGTATTGGCCTATATCTTCGTGGCTTGGCGAGCAATAGACCGCAAGGCCATTACCGAAGAAGAGATAATGAACGGCGAAAGCTATTGATATGAGTGTGTGAGTTGGTGAGATTTTGAGGGCTTGAGTTGATGAGGTTTTGAGTTGGTAAGTTGGTAAGTTGGCGGTTTGAGCAATAAATTGCTAACTCAATGGCTTAAAAGCCCAACAACTCAAACCCTCATCAACTCACAAACTCAACAACTCAAGCCCTCATCAACTCGCAAACTCATCAACTTAAATCCTTATCAACTCACAAACTCATAAACTCAAACCCTCATCAACTCACAAAACTCATAAACTCAAACCCTCATCAACTCACAAAACTCAATATCTCATAAACTCAAACCCTCATCAACTCACAAACTTATCATTATGAAAAAAGCATTATTAGCCTTAGTGGCAGGCCTGTTTAGCACAATGGCAATGGCCCAAACGCCGGTCGATACGGTACGTCATCAAGTGTTGTTCGAAACCAACATGGGCAACATCCGTGTGGCCTTGTACAACGAAACGCCCAAACACCGCGACAATTTCTTGCGACTGGTGAAGTCGGGTTATTACAACGGCACCATCTTTCACCGCGTAATACAAGACTTCATGATACAAGGTGGCGACAGCACTTCGCGCCATGCGGCCTTTGGAGAACCTGCGGGGGGCTACGCACCCGATTATACTGTGCCTGCAGAAATCGTTTTTCCCAAGTATTATCACAAGCGCGGCGCGTTGGCGGCAGCGCGAGAAGGTGATGACGTGAACCCCAAATGGGAGTCGTCGTCGGCACAATTCTACATCGTTTACGGCAAACGCCTAACCGATTATCAGCTTGATGCCATCCAAGCACGCTTGGATTTGAAAACCAATGGCAGCGTGAAGCTTACGCCCGAACAGCGCGAAACCTACTTCAAGAAAGGCGGAACACCCCATCTCGACGGCACTTACACTGTCTTTGGAGAGGTGTTAGAGGGCATGGACGTTGTAGAGAAGATACAAAAAACACCTTGCGACGACCACGACCGCCCATTCGAAGACATGAAGATTATCAAGGCTGTGGTGGTGAGATAGCCCTTTCTGCACACATAATGCCAGCACCAATGGCTTGCTAAATGCCCTCTCCGCCTTCTTTTGGTGCAAAAAATAAATGGAATGCCCATGCATGTCGCATGAGCATTCCATTCTTCATAATCGGCAAATCGATAAAGATGGGTACGCCAATTAGGGACAAGACCCCATCCTTGCGAGAAGTATGTGTTGTATTTGGTCAGTTGAATTGTTCTATCCCAAAGCTGTTGTATAGAGTAATGTGTGCCTTGCTATTCCGGTACGTAGATAATCTGCCCGTTATCCAATTCGTAGGCGATGCCTATTTTCTTTCCTTTCGTGCCGTCGGCATTGTTTTGTTCTTTCGAAGGCGTGTAGTGCTCTATCTTCTTACCCTTCTTAATGATAATCTCCATGTTCTCCTTGCCGGGATTTTTCACCATAGTAAAGTCCTGGCTGCTGAACATCTCGGGCATCTTATAGCGCGTAACCATAGCCACCATCAAGGCCACGGCAAACACCATAGCCACATCGAAGAGGTTGCCCACAACACTCATGGGGTTAAAATCGTCGTCGTTGGCGAGTCGTCTGCGTCGTGTTCTCATTGCTTTTTGTTGTTTTGGGTTATCAAGTCGGCAAGAAATTCTAGTTGGGTCATGTCTTGCATGTACCATCGCCGCTTTATTTGGAGCGTTATCATACCCACACCTGCCGAGAAAAGTCCCACTACGGTGGTGGCAAATGCCACTTGCATGTTGTAGGCCATCGATGCAATGTCGCCCGAAGAAAGGCCCACCAAGGCGGGTCCCATTGGGATGAGCGTACCCATAAGGCCCAGTTGAGGCCCCAGTTTCGACAGCAATTTGGGTGTGCTGCTTTCCTTGTCGTAGGCTATTTCGAACTGCGACAGCAGTCGGTTGATGTGCTGTTCACTGCCCTTTGCCTGCAAAATGCGATGGGCATAAGTAAGCAAAGGCGATGCCGAGTTTTGGGGTAGCCGCGCATCTAAGCCCTCAAGGCTCTCGGCTGTAAGCGTGTCAAACTCACTTTTCACGATGTCTTGTGTTTTGCGCACGTTGATGTATTGGCCGAAAAACGTGCCAAGCAACAACAATGCACGCGCAAAGAGAATGAGAAGCAGCACGATAACGGGGATGAGAAGGCCCGTTGAAATCCAGAAAAGAAAGTTAGAAATATAAGTCATTTGTGTTTGTTTATGCTTTGAAGGGGTTATAAAAATGGTGGTTTGCTGCGCCTTGGCGGCAGACTTATGTGAAACCCGGCTAATCAAGAAGCGTGTGAATGCCTGCCAAACCGTCGGCGCACAAACCGCCAGAGCATGCCCAAGGCCACGCCAGCCACGAGGAACAGCAACACGAAGAGCGTTGCAAGCCAGTCTACACCATCGTTGGGGCTTTGCTGTGTCGACACCTTTACGGTGGCAAGCACACCCATCATGGCCACAAGCAGATTGGAAAGGAACAACACTTCGAGGCGCAATTCACCCTCGGGAAGCAACAATCGTAGCAGATAAGCTGCCAATGGGATGGCCACGGCCACGCCTATGGCAAACGAATAGGCTATAAGCGAGAACGATGTGCCAGGCAAACCAAAGATGATTTGCACAAGCAAGGCGAACACCACGGGGAAAATGGCGAAGCCTGGATAATGGGTTAGGAAGCCGCTGAGCAGCTTTTGGCGCAGCTTCGAAGACTTATGGAAAGTGGGCTGTAGCGCAAAAAAGCAGAAAAGCAGCTGCAAAATTACGTCGAGCGAGAGGATAACGGCCATGTCTTGCATCAGCGATTGCGATGCTAGCCATTCGGCAATGCGTGTCTGCGACTGCTTGATGGCCAGCGGCCATGTGCAAACCACGAAGCCAAACACCACTACCGAAACCCCCATAATTGTGCGCCACGGGTTGAAGGTTTGCTTCAACGCGAAGTTGAAGCAAACCAATATCATCAGTATGGCAATAACTGTCACCATCGTTTTAGCCCTTTTGCTGTTTGCGATGCCTGCGAACGATGACGAAAAGCACAACAATGGCCACCACCACAACGGCAATCACCACGATGCCATTCACGGCATTGCTGTCGGAGGGCGTGTCTTGTCCCATCGTTTCTTTGTTCATCGCCATGCCTTGCTTGCCGTTGCCGGCGGTTTGGCGTATGTTATCGATGTTGGCAAGGTATTGTTGGCGTGCGGCATTGTCGGTTGCACCATTGCTGGCAACGTATTTTTGCAACTTGGCGTTGTTGCAAACGAAGCCCGAACACGAGGGTTTGAAGCGGTTAACCAGTTCTACATGTCGGCGAGCCAGCGTGCTAACCTGCTCGCGATTGGCTTTCCACATACCTTTTCGCGCGCTTTCCAGCATCACGGCAGTAATCTCTTCTAGGGCGGCAGGGTTCTTTTGTTCGAAGAATTGGTCCATGCCCAGCTTGTATTCGTCCTTAACGTACACGTTATATATTTTATCCCAGAACTCATTGTCGATAACACTGGCTCGCATCACTTTCCATCCGAATGTGTTTTGCACCGTTTTTGCCAGTCCGTCGGCCGCTTCGGCACCACCTTTCATCTGTTCCTTGATGTAGGCAGGATTGAAAATGGTGGTACGACTCTCGATGCCGATGGCCTCTTTGAGGTTTTGCATGCGCATGTTGTTGTGGTTTCGGTAGTCGCTTAGGTAGGCATCTGGTTCTTTTCCCGTCACTTTTGTCACCGCGATGTTCAATCCGCCCATGAATTCGTACACATGGTCGAGGCTCAAAGCGCCCCAAAGGTTGCTTTGGCGAGGCTGAATAACCACGTCGGTGCGCGTCAATGCGGCCTCGAATGCGTATTGTTTAAATTCTTCCCAGTTCTTTTCATCGCCATAGAAAGCTCCCATGTTGTTGATATATGTGTCTGCAATCTCGGCGCGGCGTTCCCATCTGTCGCCACTTAGCACCATTGCCTGTATGCCAGTGCCGTATCCACCGTTCACACCACCGAAAACTCGGTGGGTAGAAAGCCGCCGAGCGTCTTCGGGCGAAACACCTTTGGCGGTGAGTGTGCGTTCTGCTTCCTTTACGCCTTCGGCCACTTGGTTCTCGTATTTGTCGTCTTTGGCAGCTGCAGCCATCTCAACGGCGCGATTGATGAGGAAGAGTCGCGAGGCTGCAAGGTCGCGAAGCTGACCCGAAGTCTGTACAACAACATCGATGCGCGGCCGTCCCAGCTCTTTCGAGGGAATGAGTTTGATGTCGGAAATACGGCCGAAGAAGTCGCGAACAGGCTCTACGCCCAGCATGTAAAGTATCTGTGCGATGGTTGCGCCTTGCGTTTCGATGAACTCGCCGCTCCAAAGCGTGTAGCTAACCTTACGTGGCAGACTGTCGTGATGCTGCTTGCGATACATCTCGATGGTGTTCATG
The DNA here is from genome assembly GCA_905373605.1 of uncultured Prevotella sp. Lineage (GTDB taxonomy): Bacteria > Bacteroidota > Bacteroidia > Bacteroidales > Bacteroidaceae > Prevotella. Next base: position 11,759 of record CAJPTO010000035.1, on the reverse strand, counting down.
GCAAGCTGTTTGCCCTGTTCCCATGCCGCTTCGCTAGGTGTTGTCTCGGCATTTATGCTGTACATGTTGCGCCCAGTGGGCAAGGTGTTGGCGTTGGCAATGGGGTCTCCACCTGGCGAAGGGGCGGTGTAGCCGCCGTTCATGGCGTTAATGATGCTGCGAAGTTCCAGCTGCGGACTCTCCAAGAGTGCCTTTCGGTTGCGGTCTACGCTAAGGATGGTGCGCTCAACCTCCATCACGGCAAAGGCAAAGTCCTTTTCACGTTTGCTGAATGTGGGCTTTGTCATCTTCATACTGCCCATAGCCATCATGGCCGAAGCGCGGTCTTTCTTTGCTGGTGGCATGTTTTGGGTCATGGCTTTGGCCATTTTGTGAGGCATGTTGCCATGTTTTTGCATCGCCTTTTTCATTTCGGGCGGCATCTGTTTGCCGTGAGTCATGGCCTTGGGGCTATCTGCTTGTGCCATCTCTTGCATCGCTTTGCGCATGGCTTCAGGCATTTCTCCCTTGCCTTCTTGCATCGCCTTGCGCATGGCTTCGGGCATTTCACCCTTTCCTTCTTGCATCGCTTTGCGCATGGCTTCAGGCATTTGTCCTTTCGTTGCATGCATCTCCATCATTTCTGCTGGCATACCTTTCATGTCTTTTGGCCTTTCATGCTTTGGCTTATCTGTGCCTTTGGGCATCTTGTCCATCCCTTTGGGCATTTGTTTCATGCCCTTTGGCATCTTGTTCATGCCTTTTGCCATCTGCGCCATAGCTTTCATCATGGCGGCCGGCATGCCTTTACCCTTGCCTTGCATCATGGCAGCCATGCCCGATGGTGCGTTTAACGACTCGTACACGCTGTGAGCCTTGGCATATTCGGCCGGTGTGATGTGCATCAGGTTGCGAATAAAGTCTTCGTTGGCCAGTGAAGGGTTGGCCAACAGCCTTTCTACAAGAGCCTTTGCGGGGTTGAGATAACGCTGGGTGAATGCCGTTCGGTGTTTAAGCAATGTCTCATCGGCTCGTCCGCGTTGCTTGTCGATGGCCAAAAGCGAATAGGCGATGGGGTCGGCACACATCGCTACGATGCTGCTTTTGATGCGTTGGGCATCATACGGCACGCCCATCGTATAGAGTTTGCCTGTCATCTTCTCGGTGGCAAGCTCTTCTGTGAAGTTGTCTATGGCCAACATCTCGTCTTCGGCGTAGGGTTTTCCGGGACGGTCAACCAGTCCAAGGTCGCGGTTGATACCCAATTTCATCACCAATGCTTTCACCTCCAAGGCTGTTTCGTTGATGCCCGGCAGGTGTTTAGCCACCTTGGTGTTGTAGGTTTCTATCTTGTCGGCCAGTGCTTTGTAGGTTCCGCGCACCTCACTTTCCATGAATGGCGGCGTGAGATAAGTTTGCAAGCCAGCATACGACCGGCGTTTGGCGATGATACCCTCGCCAACGTTGCCCACGGTATATACATAAAGGTGGGGCGTTGCGCCAACAAGGCGGTCGGGCCAGTCGGCATCGCTCAGCGCGATTTGCTTCTTTGGGGTAAATTCTAGGCTTCCGTGCGTGCCGAAATGTATCAGCACGTCGGCCTTAAAGGCGTATTGGGTCCAGAGGTAAGAGGCCACGTAGGGATGGGGTGGGGCGGCATCGGTGCCGTGAACAATCTTAAACGAGTTTCCGCCACCGCCAGCAGGCAGTTGTGGTAGCAACACCACGTTGCCGAAACGAATGCGCGGAATGGCCAACTTACCATCTTCCGTGGCCAGATATTCGCCCGGAAACTCGCCGTTTGCTTTTATCAGCTCGGCGTATTTCTCGGGTCGCAGTGTGCGTTTGGCCCATGCCTCATATTCGGTTTTAGTCACCAAGGCGGGCTTTCCCGTTTTAACAAACCGCTCGAAAGCTCCCTTTGCGTAGGTGCCAAACACCGCTCCGTGTTGCTGGATGATGTTAACAAGAGCATCGGCCGATGCAGGCAGGCCACTAACATTATAGCCTTCGCGGCGCAGGGTTTGCAAAAGGTTGTAGAGCGATGTGCCAACTTCCATGCCTCCAGCCGTCAATGCGTTTTGTCCCGGACCTTTATAATAATATATAGCCACGTGTTTTTGGCTGTTGGGCGTGTGTTTCAGGCGGATATAATTGTTCACCGTTTGGGTGAAAGTCTCCAGCCTGTCGGGTATGGCACCAACAAATCCCAGTCCGTCTTTGCCTTGATAGTGGGCAAAGAGGGTGAAGGTGCGCAGTGCACCGTCAATCTCGGGCATGGCAACGCTTTGCGAAAGGAAGCCTCCACTCATGCCCATCTTGCTCTCGCGCCATTCTTTTTCGGGTTGATTGGCGTTAAGTGGTGCAAACAGGGGTATGTTCTTTTGTTTAAGATAGTCAACCATGTTGTCGCCCATGCGGCCATGTGCCATGTTGATAACGGCAGCAACGGGGACGCTGTCGGCGTGGTTGCCGTCAATAAAGTCGCGAATGCTGTTTACGGGATAAACCACATTGCCCGTACTTTCAAGCTTGGCGATAAGTTCTCGCGGCTCGCCCATTGGGCCAGTAACGATGATGGCAGGTGCATTTGCGCGCCATAGGCCTTGCTTTTTAAGGTAGGCGTTGTAGGCATTCACCGAGTTAAACTGCAGGTCTTCGGCTTCAGTGTCCTTGATGTTGGGGTGATAGAGCAGCCCCAACACATGTTCTACCAGTGCATCGGGTTCTGGTGCGCTGATTATTTTGCGGTCGATGTACTTTCGAACGTAGTTCAGCGCACTGCGATAATTCTGTTGTCCGCCGTTGCCCAGATAGCGTTTAAGTGTGTCTGCCACAACGCTGTCTATTGAAGTGAAATCGTTTTCGGGCGTCGTTATCATAGTGCTGAGCACGGGTGTGCCTTTCTCAGCTGCCTTTTTGATAATTTCGCGCTGGTCGGCAGTTATGCGCAGGCCCATAGCTTGCACAAAAACCATGTCGTATTTTCCCAGTTCGTCCAGGTTGTCTACATCCAGGTTGTCGATTTTAATCATGCCATTGTCGTTGGCCTTGCTTATTCGGCCCAATTCGATGGTTTGATAATTCACGAAGGCAATGCGTGTACGGCTGAACCAATGGTTCCATGCCAGTACTGCTAAGATAAGGATGGCGCAAAGCGAAATGCCGATGATGATTTTCTTTTTCATTTGTAAGGGAGTGAGGGGATGAGTTTGGAAGTTTGTGAGTTAACAAGTTAACGAGTTGACGAGTTAACAAGTTGACAAGTTTGCAAGTTAACGAGTTTGCAAGTCTGCAAATTAACGAGTTAACAAGTTGACAATCCTACGTCATTTGATGATTTTATTTACTGAACTTATTTTTATTAAAGCTGTTTGTAAGGGCATTTGTTGTAGCGAAGAATATGTTTTGGACGTCTGTTGTATACAAGCGGTGGACATGTCGCGTGCTGATTGCATTGGTACCAGCCGTTGGTACGATGACTACCACGCACTGGTACGCTGACTACCACTCGCTGGTACGCTGACTACCATATGCTGGTACGATGGCTACCAGCCGTTGGTAGCGTGCAGACGACAGAAACTTCTTAAGCCATTTCGTTTTACAAAGGTTGCTGTTTCGCATTGTATACACGACTTGGACTATAGTTTAAGCATGTCGGCAAAGTTGATTGAGAGCGTTGCCACAAACGAAATGCCGTTTTCGGGCAGTTGCACTGTAGAGTTGATGGCCTTGTCGCGATAGTTAAAGAGGTTGTCTACCATCAGGCCGAGGGTCACTCCGCGCGGCAATTGCGAACGAAGGTTTACCGAACACAGCGTGCGCGAGGGGAAAACTTCGCGTGTATAGCTCTTCTCTTTGCTGCTGTAGGTGTAGTTGGTGAGCCTAGACACCCAACTTGAAAATACCGAAAGGGTTTCGAGTGTTTTGCCAAGACGCAGCGAATAGGTGGCTCCGAACTTCGCACTGTGGGGGCGGAGCCATGAAAGGTTGTAGCCCTCGCGCTCGTCAAAGTCGGTGATGTAGGTATAGGCGCTTGTCAGTTGCAGTCCGAATGCAAACCTATAGTTGGCTGTGGCCTCAACGCCGAAGGTCTTTACGCTGTCGGCATTGGCCCATTGCATGTCGTAGCTTTTGCCTGGATTTACGTAAGTGTAGCTTATCTTGTTGCGGTAGCGGTTGTAATAAGCCGAAAGCGAGAGGTTTAGCCCATTGTGGTCGTACTCGGCCGAGGCCGAAATCTGGCTGCCCACTTCGGGTTTCAGGTTCGGGTTGCCCATCATTTTGATAAACCCGCCCATTGTCCATTCTTGGTAAAGTTCCTTTAGGTTGGGCACGCGATAGCCTTGCGAGTAACCGGCACGAAGCGTAAGCACGTCTAGCGGGCGATACATCAGCGAGAGCTTTGGCGTAAAGTGCAGGTTAAAGCCTTTGGCCTTGTCGGCCCTAACGCCGGCAACCACGTTCAGGCGTGGCGTTATTCGCCAGTCTTCTTGCAGGCTGAGCGAGTATTGGTCGAGGTGCATTGTGGCGGTATCGGGCAGGTTATAGTGTTTCAACGCTTCGCGAACGAAGTCAAATCCTGCGCTGATGGTGTGATTGCCGAATATACCCGAGTAATAAAGGCGTGCCGAATTGTTCACGTTGCGGTATATCTTTTCGCGTAAGTCAACTAAGTCGTACTTCTTCACCTTGCTATAGTCGTCGTGGGCTAGGGTCATTTCCAAGCTCTGGTCTTTGGCAAACAGCCAGGTTAGGCGTGCGTTTAGGGTGAGGTCGGTATAAGTCTGGTGAAATTTGCTGTTGTATTCAGTGGGGCGCGTGTTGGCATAGTAGGCACCACGAAGGTCTAGTCGCAGTTTGTCGTTAAAGGTATACGACAGCTTTTGGCCAATGTCAATGGTGCGATAGCCGTAGATGGTGGTTTCGCCAACGGTCAATGTGTCGCGTTGTATTGTGCCGTTGCTGTCTCTTTTCTCAACAAGCTTGCTTTCTGGGTCAAAGATGTCGTAGGTGCTTCGCCTGCGGAAACCAAATGTGGTGAGCGAAGAAAACTTCTTTTGGTTCACACCCACCGATGCAGAATACATCTGTCCGTTTCGGCCGGCATATCGCATGTCGGCGTGTGCTGTGACAGGTCGCAGGCTTTTTCGTGTGATAATGTTTATCACTCCGCCAATGGCACGGCTGTCGTAAAGCGTTGCAGCAGCACCTCGCACCACCTCGATGTGGTCAATGTCGTTCACGTTAAATCGGTTATAGTCGATATTGTTTGCGCCACCCTCGCCACTAACGCGTTCGCCATCCAGCAGAAAGAGCACCGCTTTGGAGTCCATGCCTTGGTAAGTGATTTGTATGGCTTGCGACATGTTGCTGTACGAGAACTGCAAACCGGGCAGTGCCGTCTGCAAAAGGGTAACAAAGTCGATGGGGTTTATCGTCTCGATCTCCTTTCGTGAGATGATGCGGGTAAGCACAGGCACATCTTTTAGCGGTCGTTCGCTGCGCGTTCCCGTCACCACAACCTCGTCAAGGTTGGTCTTAGAGGGTTCCAATTGCACGCTCACTTCACTTTGCATGTCGGGCGAAGCCTCAACGTTAACCGTGCGATAGCCCACGAAGCTAACGCTGAGCGTATAAGTTCGGTTTTCGCTCACCAGCACTTGGAATTGTCCTTTGGCGTTTGTTCCGTTCTTGGTTGTTGTTCCCAGCACGGCCACGCGCGCCCCTGCCAGTGGGTTTCCGCGTTCGTCTGTCACCTTACCTTTAATTACGAAGCCCGGTGCAGGCGATGTTTCGTGGGCCATTGCGCATGTAATCCACATCAACAATAGCAGCAGGGTGAAAAAAATTGTTGGTTGTTTCATTGTGAAGAAGTGTTCGTGCAATGTGCAAACCGCCTGCCTTGCTCACGTGGAACAAGGTCAGGCGGTTGCGTTTGGTTTATTTTTTCTTAAAGAATTTGTAGTCGAAGTTCACTTGTTTCATCTTTCCTGACTTGTCGGTTAGGTCGGTGAACTTAATGGCGGCAAAGCTTCCGTCCTTGAATTTCACGATAAAGATGGGGTGACCGTTCAGTGCATATTTGCCCATTCCTTCTCGTCTGTGCCACTTATAGAGTGCAGGATTGGCGTAACCAGCAGAATATCCCATCATAGTTGGCGCGCTTCCCATGCCACTCATGTCGGCAACGAGCCACACTTTCTTATCCTTAACCCACGTACCTCTTGAGGGTAGCTGTGTGATTTGGTCGATGCTTGTGGTGTCTTTACCTGCAATCATCACCTCGGCATCATTGGTCATTGGCTCGTAGAGGTGGAAAGCCAAGTGCCAAGCCTTTGGTTCATTGGCTTCTCTTGCAGGGATGGTGCGAGCTACTTTATATTTCCCAAAGCTGTCTTTTTGGTCTCCATCGTCTGAATATTCGCGATATTGCCATTCGCGATAGTCTTTTCTGATGGCTGTATCGCCTTTTTCAAGGTCAATGTAGAACCATTTGTCGTAGTTGGTCATGATTTCTTCTTGCACAGTTATAGCTGCATGCTTTGTTTCTGGCTGCTTTTCTTTTTGCTGTTCGGGTGTTATCGTGTTGTCTTTGCTACACGATGTGAAGGCCAATGCCGACAGGGCGATGCCCATAAGGAGGTAGATACCTGGTTTTTTCATATTGCTTTAAGTTTGAGTTGTTTTATCGCTGCAAAGTTACTCGCTTTTATATACTGCCAAAATACCCAAAAATGTGTATTTAAATAAAATGCACAATAGATTAAATCTAAACAACTAATGTGTTCTTGGTATCCCAAATCGTTCTTAAATATAGAACACATTATATATAATAAGGGCGAATTGTTTTTTGCCTCCTTTCGAAAAATGCATTGGTAAGTCTTTGTTTACTAGGTTTTTCCAGCTTTATGTGTGCGCGATATACCCAAAGTTAGGTATGCTGTCATTGCTACCTTGAACTAGGTATTGTGCGAATATGTCATTCATTCTAATTTTGCAATCGCTAACAACGATTTAAAATAACCGGTAAAATGAATAAAAAATTTCTACTATCACTTGGGTTGGCCTTGCTTTGCATTCAAAGCATGGTTGCCCAAACAAAGGTTGCACCAAATTATTTCAAGGCCGACCCCACCATTTACAAGTATCGCATGCAGTCGTGGAGCGACTGGGACGGGACTGGAAATTATGTTTACAACTACAACGACCGCGGTTGCCTCACAGCAGAGCTTACCTATCAAAACGAAGAAGAGGTGAGACGCACCGAGTATACCTACAACGACAAAGATTATCTGGTGCTAGCCGTGAGCACGGCCATTTCTGAATCGGGAGAAGAAGTGGTAGACCATAAGGACGTTTACACCCGAGACGACAACGGATATGTTAAAACCTACGTCAGATGGACGCTACATGCGGCCGAAGACGAAGAGCCTACGCTCAAGGAAGACGTGAAGATTAACTACATCTACGACAAGGACATGCGTCTGGTGAAGTGCGAAATGTACCAGTTTGTGGAAGAAGAACAGAAGCTGGAAAGCGAAGTGGGACGAACCTGCGAGATAAAATACGATGCACAAGGCCGACAACAAGAGGTGATACAGCTGATGCCCAGTGGTAACGAAATATGGCGCGAGGTGTTTGCTTACGACGAACAAGGCCGCATGTACGAACTGAAATTTATTCCAGGAGAGGAATATACCACCAACCAAACTATCACTTGGCTATACGAATACGACGACAATGGCGACATCTACCAATCTGGGCGTGCCGGATTTATGTTCGAATACGAGTACGATCTTACCAAACTCTCTTCCGAAACCTTTATGCCACTCTTTGGAACTGAGGCCGATTGGGTGTACCTTGGCCCGCGAAACCTTACGCTGTTTAAGAACGAACCCATCTTTAAAGACTTCAAACACGTACCTGTAAGCGAGAAAGTTAACTCTGCCGAAGCTGTTTACGAACCTGTTACCACCACGGGCATTGCCGCCGTTGCAGCAAGCAATGCCGCTACGGAGCTGAAAGTCGCCGGCAACAGCTTGCAAGTGCACTCGGCCGATGCCAAAACCGTTGGACAAACGCTGCGCATCTACAGCCTTGGGGGCGAATTGATGTTGGCGCACAGGCTTATTTCGACCAACGAAAACATTGACATTCAATCTTTACCCATTGGCGAATACATCGCCACAATGGGAAAAACATCAACCAAATTCATCAAACGTTAAGTTGGGAAAGGGGCGTTGCCACAAGCTACAAGGCTTGTGCACGCCCCTTACACACATGTGTTGTAGCCCAACCCCACGACAGCGGCAGCTTGTGCAATGGCTTTTGCCGTTGTTATGTGTAACCCGTAACTTCATCAACAATTTACAAAACAAATGAGAAAACTCGTCTTTCTTTTACTCATTGCCCTTTGCACCTTTGCCAATGCCGCCCCTGTGGACAAGCAACAGGCACTGCAGGCTGCAATGCGCTTTATGAAAACCCGCCAAAAGACGGCTAACACGCGTTCGCAAACCGCCCAACAACTGCCGCCCAAACTCACCTTGGCCATGCAGCGCGCAAAGGCTTTCTACATCTTTAACAACGCCAATGGTCGCGGATTTGTCATCACTTCGGCCGACGATCGCACAGATGCCGTGCTGGGTTATTCGGACACTGGCTCGTTCGACGTGAAGAACATTCCCGTTAACATGGCCGACTTGCTCGACATGTACGAAACGGAGATACGCTTGCTTGACCGTTATGGCGTGAAAAATGCCAAACAGAACACCCAAGAAACTCGGGCTGTGGGCATGGTGAAGAAGTCTATTGCACCGATGATTGCCACGCGATGGAACCAAGACTCGCCCTATAACGACCTCTGCCCTGTTGTGGAAGTCACCCGAACCGTTACGGGATGTGTGGCCACGGCCATGGCACAGGTTATCAATTATCACCGTTGTCCGCAGGGAATGATGCGCGACACCATTCCTGGCTACATGGCCCAAGACTTGCAAAAACAACTGAAAAAGCAACCGCCCATAGCCTTTAAATGGGACAAGTTGCGCAATGTGTACGACAAAACCTCCAGAAGGGACGAACAAATGGAGGTGGCCAAGCTGATGAAATATTGCGGATATGCCGTACATATGAACTATGCCACACCCAATAAAGGCGGTTCGGGCGCGTATGCCAACGAGATTCCTTACGCCCTTACCACTTATTTTGGTTACAGTAAGACGGCTCGTTACGTGGAACGAGCCAGCTTTAACACCAAGACATGGAACAACATGATATATAAAGAGCTGAGCGAAGGCCGCCCAGTGCTTTATGGTGGCGTGTCGCCGATGGGTGGCGGGCACGAGTTTGTGTGCGATGGATACGACTATGGCGACTATTTTCACATCAATTGGGGATGGGGTGGCATGTCTGATGGCTACTTCCGCCTCTTCATTCTCAGTCCCGAACAGCAGGGCATTGGTTCTTACGACGGCGGTTATGCCTTGCATCAATGCGCCATTGTCGGCGTTCAACCCGACCACGGCGAGAAACAACCCGGCGTGATGACGGCCATAGACCTGCATGCACAGGGTAAGAACAAACGTTTTATGCGAGATGATGTCACCAAAGGCTTCGACAAGCTGAACGTCACCCTAGAAATGTACAACTATGGAACGCTGCCTTACGTGGGCAACGTTGGCCTTGCGCTCTATCAAGACGGCCGAATGGTGCAGATTGCCAGCGAAGGCGAAGAGGGAGAGTATCTGCCCATGACGCAGGCTTTGCCCAAATGTGCGTTCAGTCTCAACGGATTTGCGGCCAATCTTAAGGGACAATACGCGCTTGTGCCTGTGTGCAAGCAGAAAGGGGGCGACGAATGGGTGGAATGTCCTGGCTCGGAGAAGTGCCGACTGAACCTAAACATCACCGAAACCGAAATGACTTTCAACGTGGTAAACTCGAAGAACGTTCATCTTAAGCTCGAATCGGTGGCCTTTCCCAAGGTACTTAAGGCCATGACGCAAAATGTTGTGCGCGTAAAGATTACAAACAACGGCCTAGACTTTAACGGTAGCTTGGGATTTGCTTTCCATAGGCGACAATCAACGGTGGCTGTGGCCATCGAACCGAACACAACGGTTGAGGTGGATTTCACGTTTCAAACCGATACGGCATGCGTTAACCACCCATATCGCATTTATGTGGTGGACCCAAACACGCAAGGCGAACTGAAATATCTGGGCAAGGGCCGCATCTCCGTGGTGAAAGGGCTGGAAGTGCCCGACGATTCGCTCTCGGCCGATGTGTTCTGCGATAATGTTGCCGGCGAAAAGGCTTTCTACGGACCGGTGATTAAGGGACGCTTCGTGGTGAAAAACCGAGCCAACCAAGACTACGATCGCGGATTTGCCATTGGCATCATCAAGAAAAACCGCGACACGAGGAGCCTGCAATACCGACAATTCAATATCGTGGTACCTGCCAATGGCACGGCCGAATTGCCGTTCGAGTTTGGCAATCTGCAAGTGGGCACCACCTATAACATCATCCTCATGGGTTATGATGGGCTCTACAATCAGGGTAATGCCATTGCCAGGGGCGAGGCTACCTGCAAACCGGGCATCGTGAAGTATCTGTCCAGCGGTGCTATGGAGTGCTTACCACCCGAGGGCGACATCGATTTGCACGATGCCATTGCGGCAGACCTGAGCGATGCCGATGTGGATAGGCTCGCCAACGTGAAACTTAGCGGCAGCCCCAACTGCATTTACTACTTCGGCGATGCGGCAAACGTTCCCCAAGCTTTTGCAGACAAGAACGTGGTAAAAGGCAACGAGGCCGAGAACATTGTGTTGCACGATGGTCAACCCCTGTTCATCCTGCGCGACTTCACCGCCCGCAACATTGCCTACAAACGTGTTTTCAACGCCGTTAACAACACTGGGGACAACGGGTGGACCACCATTTCGCTGCCTTTCGATGTGAATGCCGTAACGGTTGGCGGACAAGAACTTCGCTTCTTTGTCAACAATGCCGACAAGAATAAGGATGTGCGCCTGCTCAACTTCGTGGGCGAAGAAGGCATCGACATGCACTTTGCCTACACCAATGCGCTGAAAGCTGGCATGCCATACCTCATCTCGCTGGCCGACAACGCCACAACGCGAGCCAAGGGCGAAACGCTTCAAGGCAAGGAGATAACCTTTGCTGGCAAAGATGCTGCCATACAGGCCGACATGCGCAGTGTTCTCACAGGCGACAACTATCGTTTTGCGGGTGCCATCGATACACAAAAGCTGCCCCAAGCATACGTGTTCAGCACAGCCGACAACCGCTTTAACCTTGTGGAGAGCGGAAAGACACTGCCTTTCTCGGCTTGTTTCGTACCCAACGAAATGCGCCAAGGCAACGTAACGAAATGGCTTAACATTGTTGTAGACGATACCACCACGGGCATATCCGACGTTAAGCGCGATGCCAACGACAACTTCGTGGTGTACAGTCTTGAAGGTGTTGCCCTGGGTAAGGGTAAAGCCACGCTCCAGAAGTTGCCCAACGGCGTGTATATCGTTAATGGAAAGAAAGTGATGAAGTAAAAAGTGCTTTTACAAGGTGAAAAGGTGAAAGGGTGAAAAGGTGAAAAAATGGCTGACGCCCACTTATTTTTTCACCTTTTCACCCTTTCCTATCTTTTCCCCTTTCCTATCTTTTCGCCCTTTTACCTTTTCCGTTTTAAAAGGCTTTTAGCACGAAAAGCACAAGACACATCACTCCCCTCTCCCCTTGGAGAGGGG
>CAJPTO010000034.1 GCA_905373605.1 uncultured Prevotella sp. | reverse complement strand
TTATTGTATCTTTGTCCAGTACTTCGTACATGAGAGGAGTGTTTATCTTGGTTTTTACAGTACAAAGATAATAAACTCCTCTCAATTTGTAGAGATTTAAAAAGTCTAGATGACTTCGTTGATAAGTTGGTGAGTTTATGAGTTAACAGGTTGACCAGTTTGCCAACTCCACCTTGCCTATTGGCACGGCATTCTGGTGTAAGAAGTGTTGGGAGTTTCGGTTATCACGGCTAGAAAAGCGCTTTTTCTCATGAAATGGTGCGTAATAAGCAGGTTTTTACTTATATTTGCAACTTAAAAGCACTGATATGCACAGCATCCCCAAAATAGAAAAAGAGAGTAACGAATTGTTAGACACGGACGAACTGTCTTCTCCGCAACAATTAACGGAAGACGGTAAGCCGTGGCATGCCGTGCGTTTGTTTTCGTTGCGGCTTAACGAGGCAATGGCATACTTCACTTCTGCGGGCTTAACATGCTTTGTGCCGATGGAATGGAGCGGTAAACGAACAGGCGATGACGACGGCAAGCCCATTTTCAAGCCTGTTGTGTTTAATCTGGTGTTCGTTAAGAAAGACAAAGAAGAATGCGACCTGCGGCGCATCTTTGCTAACGCACGCTTTAAGATGTCGGTGATAAGGAAAGATAGAGTGGCTGGCACGTACTACGAAATACCTTCTAAGCAAATGCTGGACTTCATGCTGATGTGCAGTCCCGAGATAGAGATGCGCAAGTATCTATCGGCCACCGAGGCCAGATTGAAGAGTGGCGCACCCGTATTGGTGAAGCATGGGCCGCTGAAGGGGCTCACTGGGCGATTGGTGCGAAGCAGCAAGAAGTATTTCTTGCTCAAGGAAGTGCCCGAAATGGGCGTGATGATTAAGGTTAGCAGATGGTGCTGTGTGCCCATCAAACAAGAATGAAAGGAGAGATTATGGACCTGGATTTTGCACTTCGCATATTTATTGCCGGCATGTTGGGCGGCGTTATCGGTTTGGAACGCGAATATCGTGCTAAGGAAGCGGGTTTCAGAACCCACTTCCTCGTGTCGCTTGGCAGTGCGCTTTTCATGATATTGTCGCACTCGGGCTTCGACCTTACCTTGCAACACACGCCTAATGTGTCGCTCGACCCCTCGCGCATTGCCTCGCAAGTGGTAACGGGCATCGGCTTTATCGGTGCCGGCATCATCATTTTTCAGAAGCATGTGGTGCACGGACTAACCACGGCAGCTGGACTTTGGGTGACATCGGCCATCGGCTTGACCTGCGGTTCGGGCATGTATGTGCTGGCCGTTTCGGCAACGGTGATGGTACTCATCTGCTTAGAGGCCTTGCATCTGATACTTCGCAAGATTGGCACACGCAACATCTTGCTTACGCTTTCGGCCCCAACACGACACGACATTAAGCTTGTGCTCCAAGACATGAAAGCCAAGAACATCAAAATTGTTAGCTACGAGATGCAAGAAAAGGCCATCGGCGAGGGAAAAAGCCTCATGGTGGCCACCATAGAACTGAAACTGAAAAAGCAGGTTTACGAGAATTGCCTGCTCCAATTCATGGAAGAATATGATGGGGTGGACATTAACAAAATAGAATAAGGAGAAGAAATGATGAACACTTTTGCACACTTGATGCACAGTCGGCGCAGTTGCCGCAAGTTCACTGACGAGAAAATAGAACCCGAACAGCTGAGCATGGTGCTCAATGCTGCCCTTATTTCGCCTACAGCCATGAACCGAAGGGCGTGGCATTTCGTGGTGGTGGAAGACAAAACCACGCTCGAGAAACTGTCGGAATGCAAGGAAACAGGGGCGGCGATGCTTAAGAATGCTGCCGTGGCTGTGGTGGTTCTGGGAAATGTCAACGACAACGACTGCTGGATTGAGGATGGCTCGATTGCCGCTTTTGCCATGCAGCTGCAGGCCGAAGACTTGGGATTGGGCAGCTGCTGTTGGGTGCAGGTGCGCAACCGCGGACTGAACAGTGGCGAACGTGCCAACGACATTGTGCGCGGCATCTTGAACATTCCCGAGGGCTTCGACACGCTTTGTATCCTGGCATTGGGCCATAAGGCCAATCAATTACCACTGAAAAAAGACGAGGATGCACGCTGGGAGCAGGTGCATGTTGGCCAGTTTTAAATCGCATGGATAACGTTGGGGATTTGAAAATAGTGCTGCTTGGGGCTGGAAACCTTGCCACAAACCTGGGCTTGGCTCTCAATAAGGCTGGGTTTAGCGTGGTACAGGTGTACAGCCGAACGCTGGAATCTGCCGAAAAGCTTGCCGCTTGCTTGAACGCAACGGCCACTAACGACTTGAAAAGCCTTTATGCCGAGGCCGATGTGTACCTCTTGGCACTGAAAGACGATGCCTTGGCCGAGGTAATTCCGCAGATTTGCCGGCTTAACTCGCAGGCCGTGTATGCCCATTCAGCAGGAAGTGTGGCGATAAACGTATTCGAGGGGCATGCAAAACACTATGGTGTGTTTTATCCTTTGCAAACATTTTCTAGGCAACGGCCTTTGGATTTCACGGCCATTCCTTGCTTAATAGAGGGCGCAGACGACATTTCAGAGCGCGTTTTGCTTGATTTGGCACACGCTTTAAGCAGTGATGTGCGGCTAATGAGCAGTGCCGACCGCCGTATTGTTCACTTGGCGGCGGTGTTTGGCTGCAACTTTGTGAACCTTTGCTATTCGCTAGCCAACGAGATGCTGCAACAAAGGGATATTGATTTCCACTTGTTGCTTCCCTTGATAGATGAAACGGCGGCCAAAGTGCACAGGCTTTCGCCCAAAGAGGCACAAACAGGGCCGGCCGTTAGGCTGGATAAGGCGGTGATGGAACGGCAACTGAACTTGATAAACGATGCCGACCAACGGCTGCTTTATCTGCAAATGAGCGAGATGATACACAAACTGGCAAATATATAACACGATGATAAACTACGACTTACAGCGCATCCGCGCCATCATTTTCGATGTAGACGGCGTACTTTCGGCATCAACCATCACGCTTTCTGCCGAGGGTGAGCCGCTGCGCACAGTGAATATTAAGGATGGATACGCCATTCAGCTGGCACAAAAGTTGGGCTTGCGCATCTGCATCATCACTGGCGGAAACACCAAGGCGGTGCGAATGCGGTTTGAAAGCCTTGGCGTGGAAGACATTTACATGAAAGCAGGCGTGAAACTGTTGGCTTACGAAGACTTTAAAAGCCGTTATGGCTATGCAGACAGCGAACTGATGTTTGTTGGAGATGACGTTCCCGACTACGAAGTGATGGCTCGTTGTGGCTGTTCTTGCTGTCCGGCGGATGCTTGTGCCGACATTAAGGCCATCAGCCGCTATGTGGCAACATGTGCAGGTGGCATGGGTTGCGGGCGAGAAATTATCGAACAGACTCTGCGAGCTAAGGGATTGTGGATGAAAGACGCGAAAGCCTTCGGCTGGTAAACGCGCGAAAAACAGCTAGAAAGATGAAAAACAGACTGGTGTTGGCGAGCAACTCGCCGAGAAGAAAAGACTTGTTACGCGGCTTGGGCATCGACTTTGAGGTGCGGCTGATACGTGGCATTGATGAAAGTTACCCCGAAGACATGCCTGCAAGCGAGGTTGCTGTGCACATATCGAAAGCGAAAGCAGCGGCATATCTTGATGAAATGGCGGAGAACGAGGTTGTTTTGACGGCCGATACTGTTGTTATTTGCGATGGACAGATACTTGGTAAGCCGCAAGATGCTGCTGATGCGCGCCGCATGTTGCGTTTGTTGAGTGGCAAAAGCCACGAAGTGGTGACGGGCGTTACGCTGTCTGCGCTGCAATGGCAACGCAGTTTTGCTGTAACAACGGTGGTTTGGTTCAAAGAATTGAGCAACGAAGAGATAGATTTTTATGTGGACAGCTATCGTCCTTTCGACAAAGCAGGCGCGTATGGCATTCAAGAATGGATTGGATATGTGGGTGTGCAGCGCATCGAAGGTAGCTATTTCAACGTGATGGGCTTGCCAGTGCAGCGCATTTACGAAGAACTAAAGGGGAGCTTTGATTTTCTTCATCCGTTTGAAGGGTAGGGGGGTGAGTTGATAAGTTGGTAAGTTGACAGGTTTATGAGTTAGCAAGTCTGGAGGTTAGCCAGTGACGAGTTTTCTAGTTGACGGGTTAACAAGTTGTAAGCTTGTGAGGCTATATGTGGAAAAGTTAACAAGTAGATAGGTTAACAAACAGTCGGATGTGAAAGTCGGTTGTTTGTTGATGTTGTAAGTTAGGATGTTACGTTGCTCCTTTTAAATTTCTTTCCCTTCGTTTACGCCGTAACCAAAGAGGGCGAAGTCGGCTTTAAGAGGGTCGTTAGGGAACACTTTGGCCATTTCTGCCGTTAGTTTCTTGGCAATTGACATGGATGTGGATTTGCTTTTGAGCAGCCCTAGGCGTTGCGACTGCGTAAGAACGTGGGTGTCGAGCGGCATAATGAGGGTGCGTTTGTCGATGGTGGTGTTCCAAATGCCTAGGTCGACGGGCGAATTGTCGCGCACCATCCACCGCAGAAACATGCAAAGCCGCTTGCAGGCAGAGCGTGCGTTGGTTGGAATGATGACAGTTTGCCCTGCTTCGGCAAAGTAATGGCATAGTGCAGATACAGCATCCTCGGCATTGTTTGCCGCTGTGGCTTGTATGTATTGTTGCAACGAGCCGTGTTCGATGAGCAACTTTTGCAGCGTTTTAAGAAACCCGTTCATCATCTTTTCGGTGTAAAGGCGGTAATAGCATTGGTCGGTTGGGGGGATGTGTTGTTCGAAAAGCTCGTTTTTCACCCAGTTGTAGGGTTCGCCTTTGGCACATTCGAGGATGAATTGAATCTTCGGGAAGAATTGTTTGCGGCTGCCATAGCTTAGGTTGGCAGCAATGAAGGCCATCGTTTCTTGGTTGTTGGCTCCCTCAACAAGGTGCATGAAGCGGGCTGGGTCGTCGTTAAGGAACGCCACAGTTTCGTAACGCGTGGCGTATTCTTTCAGCAGGGCCTTTGTTTTTGCATTCATCTTGCAGGTGTTTATTGTGCAGGGTTTATAAGTTGTTGTTTGTTCTATCTTCCTTTTGTGGCTTTTTCTGCTTTTGCTTACGATGTGGTTTCCTCCTTTTTGAAGCTTGTTCTTTGTTCGGTGGAGCTTTGTTTTCAGATTTTTTTTTGGGCTAAAGTTGCGCTTGTGTGCGCAATTGGCCATTCCTTTCAGCAAAAAACGCGTAAAAAGAGGATGTCACAGCGTGTAACATCCTCTTTCATCTTTTTTGTGGTAAGCAACCAATGGTAAGTAACAATACCGATTGTTGGGTTGCTTTTTTAGCAAACCTTGCGCGAACCATCGCCAATAACCACATCGTAAACGGCGGGTTCGTGGCCATATTTGGCAGCGTATTTCTGCTTGGCATCGGCAACAAACTTGTCGTAAAGTTCGTCTTTTACGAGGTTGATGGTGCAACCACCGAAGCCGCCGCCCATGATACGGCTGCCTGTAACACCATTTTCTTTGGCCAAGTCGTTGAGATAGTCGAGTTCTTCACACGAAACCTCATACTCTTTGCTCAGTCCGTGGTGTGTTTCGTACATCTTTTGGCCCACCGTATCGTAGTCGCCAGCGTTCAAAGCATCGCAAACGGCCAGCACACGGTCTTTCTCTCCCAGCACGAAGTGTGCGCGTTTGAAGTCTTCTTCAGACACATCAGCCTTCACGGCATCCAGTTCTTGCCAGTCGGCATCGCGCAAAGTCTCGAACTTCTTTCCGGGGAATTTGGCGTTAAGTGCTGCAACAACGTTCTCGCAACTCTTGCGGCGGTCGTTGTAAGCCGATGAAGCAAGCTCGTGTTTCACTTTCGAATCGAGCAAAACAAGCTTATATCCTTGTGGGGTGAAGGGGAAATATTCGAACTCGCGCGACCTGCAATCCAGCCTCATGAGCTTTCCTTCTTGCCCGAACACACTGGCAAACTGGTCCATAATGCCGCACATCACACCGCAATAGTTGTGTTCGGTGGCCTGTCCGGCAAGCACCATGTCCCATTTAGACACCTTGTTGTCGCCAAAGAGGTCGTTAAGCGCGAAGGCGAAGCAGCTTTCGAGCGCGGCCGATGACGACATTCCGGCTCCTAAAGGCACGTCGCCCGAGAAGGCTGTGTTGAAACCTTTGACGTTAACACCCAGCTTTTTCATCTCTTGAATGATGCCATAGATGTAACGTGCCCAACTGGTGTGTGGGCCTTTGGGGTCGTCTACCTTAAATTCCACGCGGTCTTTGAGGTCTATTGAGTAGCACATAACGGTGTCTGTACCATTTGGTCGCACCTCTGCCATGATGCCTTTGTCCACTGCTCCAGGGAATACGAAGCCCCCGTTGTAGTCGGTGTGTTCGCCAATGAGGTTAATACGTCCGGGAGATGCGTATATGTTGCCAGTTTTTCCGTCGAAGTGCTTGATGAAGCGACTTCTTACATGTTCGATGTCCATCATATTTTGTTATGTTTTAGGTTAATGATGTATGGATTTTTTTACACTTAGTTTCTTCTTACTTGAGATTAGTCCACGCGGATGTCCTTGTTCACGTTCTTACTTCCAACAAGCGCGTAGAAAAGCAAGTAGGCAAGGCCGATTAGCGGGATGAAATAAGAGATGAGGTAGCCGGCATTGTCGGCAATGAAGTTTTGGACGAGGGGCAAAACACCGCCACCAACGACCATCATCATGAAGATACCAGATGCCGCAGCCGAATATTTTCCAAGGCCTTCGGTGGCCAAATTGAAGATGCTCGACCACATTACCGAGGTGCAAAGGCCGCAAAGCACCAGCAAGAGGGCAGCAACGGGCACGGTGACAAGCTGGAACGACGAGCCTGTGAACACGGGCATAGACATCGTTGTGCTTTTGCCTAGCACGATGGCCAGCAGGATAAGGAAGATGCCAAAGCCTGAAGTAGCGGTCATCATCGTTTTGCTCGATACCTTATCGGCAATGAAACCGGCCGAGAAACGGCCAACAAGCATCAGGAACCAATAGGTTCCGGCTACGAAGCCGCCAATCTTAACGGCTGTTGCAGGGTCTAGTCCACCGCCTTTTGCGCCAGTATCCGAGAGATAGAAGTTCAGTGTGCCAGGTATTCCTACCTCAATGCCCACGTAAATGAATATGGCGATGGTGCCAAGCACGAAGTGGCGGAAGGCCCAGGGGCTTCTTTCGTACACTGTTTCGGCAGTTGTCTTGCCCATTTCGGGGTCTTTGATGGGGATAAACAGCAGTGCCACGAAGGCCGCAGCAAACACGCCCATTGCGATATACAGCACGAGGTTGACGTCTGCCATAGCCGTACTGGCCGTAACAGTGCCGATAAGTGCTCCCACAAGCATGGGGGTAAGCGTTCCGGAGAGCGAGTTGAGCGTGCCGCCGACGAGGTTTAGCTGGTTTCCGTGGTTGCCTCCGCCGCCCAAAAGGTTGAGCATGGGGTTAACAACGGTGTTGAGCGTACATACGGAGAAGCCTGAAATGAAGGCACCGGAGAGGTAAACAGCGAAGCCCGCAACATTATCGCTCACGCCGCCAGAGAGGAATTGCACCAGCACGCCAATGAAACCGAGGGCTATGCCTACGAGAGCGGTGCGCTTGTAGCCGATTTTAGAAAGCAGCTTACCAGCGGGAATGCCCATGAAGAAGTAAGCTAAGAAGTTCATTGCGTTGCCCAGCATGCCCACGGTGTTGGCACTGTCGCCTTGGAAAGCGTTCTTCCAGATGATGCCGATGGGTGCTGCGAGGTTTGTCACGAATGAAATCATTGCATAGAGGAACATCATTGTGACAATGGCTACTATGCTTCCACTTTTTGCTTGTTTATTTTCCATTTTAGTTTTAGTGATAAATGCTTTTAGTTATGGCTTTTCTAGAAGGGCAGATTGCCTACATCGCTGTGTTGGGGGTGAGCCGTAGAAAGGCGATTGCAAGCTTGAGGCGCACGTTCTCCGCGTTTCTCGTTGGCGTTATATAAAGTTTCTCGTAGCCTTATATAAATGATGAGCGGGCGAAGATGGGGCGCGGCTTGCCAAGGCATGCGGCGCATTTCGAGATTGGCCGTATTGAACTGAATTATTTTTATGCTATCGTACCGAATTTGTAAATGGTTTTCTGCTTATATTGCTCTCCTGGATTGAGTACCACCGAGGGGAAATAGGGATGATTGGGCGAGTCGGGGAAGTGTTGTGCTTCGAAGCAGATGCCACTTCTTCGCGGGAAGGTTGCTCCGTGTTGGCCTTTATACCCGTCGGCCCAGTTATCCGTGTAGAGTTGTACGCCTGGTTCGGTGGTATAAACTTCCATTGTGCGCCCTGTTGTTGGCTCCATGATGCGTGCGGCAAAGCTCAATTCCCCCTCTTCGCGCTTGTTAAGCACGAAGCAGTGGTCGTAACCGGCGCCGTTTTTAATTTGTTCGTCGTCGGCATTGATGTCTTGCCCGATGGTTTTGGGCGTTCTGAAGTCGAACGGAGTGCCTTTCACAAATCGTATTTCGCCGGTGGGAATGCTCACTTCATCAATGGGAAGATAATAGTCGGCGTTGATTTCACATTCCAAGTTCTCGATGCTGGGCGTGGGGTTGGCGATGCCTGCCAATGAGAAAAAGCCGTGACTGGTAAGGTTGATTACTGTTTTTTTGTTTGTTTTGGCCATGTATTCGATAACCAGTTCGTTGTCGTTGGTGAACGTATAGATAACCGTAGTCTTTAGTTCGCCCGAAAAACCCTCTTCTCCATAGGCGCTGATGTAGTTCAGCACAAGGGTGTTGTCATTCATCTGCAGCGCATTCCACACCTTGGCATTAAATCCTTTCTTGCCTCCATGCAGCGAATTTGGACCATTGTTGATGGGCAGGCTGTACTCTTTGCCGTGCAATTGGAACTTGCCTTTGGCGATGCGGTTGCCGTATCTGCCCACAAGGGTCGACAGATAGGGCTCGGGAGAGTTCACAACGTCTTGAATGTTGTCGTGCCCTTGTATCACGTTGGCCATCTTCCCGTGCTTGTCTGGCACCATGATGGCCACAATCGCCCCGCCATAATTGGTTATGGCCACTTCATTTCCTGCCTCGTTGCGGAGAATATACAAGTCGGTTTCTTTGCCGTTGATGCGAGCCTGAAAGTCTTCGCGTTTCAGCCCGCACACGTTTTGTACCTTATCTGTGTTCGTCATAAAAGAAAGTTTTTAGTTATACTTTGTTGCAAAGTAAACGAAAAAAAATGAATACAACAAATATTAATACATGAAAAGCGGTGGTTTCTTGTTAAAAATGCTCAACAAGAAGCTCCACCGCTATCTTTTTGGTACGAAAAGGGTTGTTAAGGGCTGGTTTGTGTGAGTTTGGTCTGCGAAAAACGGGCTTGTCGATTGTTTGTTTCAGTCTCTTGGATGACGTTTGTTGGCAAGGCTCACAGAGCCGAAAGCAGGTCGGCTACCACGTAACTACTGCCGCCAACAAACACGAATTCGTCTGTTGCGGCATCGCTTAAGGCGGCATCGTATGCGGCTTTCACATTATTATATGTGGTGCCTTGCAGTCCTTTTTTTGCAGCTTGTTTTGCCACGATGTCGGCAGGGACGGCCCTATGTGTGCTAGCCTGCGTGAAATAATATGCAGCATCCTTGGGAAGCAGCGTCAGAACTGTGTCCAAGTCCTTGTCGTCTACCATGCCAAACACCATTCGTAGCTTACGATAACTTTGTGCGGCTATCTGTTTGCTGAGGTATAGCCAGCCTGCAACGTTGTGTCCTGTGTCGCAAACCACTAGTGGAGCGCGCCCCAACGTTTGCCATCTACCCATCAACCCTGTTGACCGACAAACGCTTGCCATGCCTTGTGCCACCTCTTTGGCGGTTATGCCGAAGCCCAAGGCTTGAAGTTGGCTGATGGTTGTAAGGATGGTGTTGGCGTTGAGGTGCTGATAGTCGCCTCCCAACTCGAAAACAAGCTCTCCAAAGCTTCGCGTTTGCAGAGCGATGCCCCCTTCTGGGCGATGCTGCCACTGCAATACCTCGGGTTCTTCCTCGGCCCAAGTCACGGGTGCATGATGTTCTTTCGCCGTGTTTTCAAACACGGGGTGCGTCTCGGCCGTGGTTTCGCCCACCACCACGGGCGTGTTTGGCTTGATGATGCCCGCCTTTTCTGCGGCAATCTTCGCCAAGGTGTCGCCCAAGAAGCCCGTATGGTCCAGGCTAATGTTGGTGATGACAGAGAGAATGGGACTGATGATGTTGGTACAATCGAGCCTTCCGCCCAATCCCACCTCAATAACGGCCACATCTACTTTGCTTTCGGCGAAATAAGCGAAGGCCATAGCGGTGGTAAGTTCGAAGAACGAGGGATGCAGGGGTTCGAAAAAGGCGCGGTGTTTGGCCACGAAATCCGCCACGAACGCTTCGGGAACGGGCGCGCCGTTAACGCGAATGCGCTCGCGAAAGTCCACCAAGTGGGGCGAAGTGTACAATCCCACTCGCAGTCCGCACGCTTGAAGTATGGCAGCTAGTGCATGCGAAGTGGACCCTTTGCCGTTGGTGCCGGCCACATGTATGCTCTTGAAGGCGCGATGGGGTGCACCCAGATGGGCATCTAGCGCAAGCGAGTTGCTCAAACCCTCCTTATAAGCAGAAGCACCCACATGTTCGAAAACAGGGGTGCTATTGTATAGATACTGAATGGTTTGCTGATAATTCATCAGTTGAAGTAATTCTTGAATTTCTGGAATATCGATTGCTTGGTAGCCTTGTCGCCTTTGAAGTTGTCACTTTGCGCCAATTTCTCCAAGCTTTCTTTCTCCTCGCGCGACAATGTCTTGGGCACATACACGCTAAGGTTCACAATAAGGTCGCCAACGCCTGGGCCATAGCCTTGCACAGAGGGCAAACCTTTTCCGCGAAGACGCAATGCGGTGCCAGGTTGTGTGCCTGGAGCCACCTTCATGCGCACCTTACCGCCGTCTACAAGTGGTATCTCAAGACTTCCTCCAAGCGAAGCCGTGGGGAAATCTAGCAGCTCATTATATATAAGGTCGTTGCCATCGCGCACGAAAGTGTCGTTGGGCTCTTCCTCAATATACACTTGTATGTCGCCTGTTATGCCGTTTCGCTTGCCTGCATTGCCTTTGCCAGGCACGTTAACCACCATGCCTTCGGCCACGCCGGCTGGGATTTTAATCTCCACAACTTCTTCACCTTTTGTCACACCCGTGCCGTTACACGTGTGGCATGGGTTCTTAATCACCGTCCCCTCGCCGTGACATGTTGGGCATTCCGTTTGCGTTTGCATCATGCCGAGCATGGTTCTCACGGTTTTCGTCACAATACCTTGGCCATGACACGTGGGACAAGTGTCTGTGCCGCTGCCCGCTTCTGCCCCTGTTCCGTGGCAATGGCTGCATGCGACGTCTTTCTTCACCTTGAATTTCTTGGTGGTGCCCGTTGCAATCTCTTGCAGAGTGAGCCGCACTTTCAGGCGTAAGTCGCTGCCTCTGTATTGTGCTCGCTGCCTACTTCCGCCCCCTCCGCCGAAACCAGAGAAGCTCGAAAAGCCGCTATGTCCGCCAAAGATGTCGCCGAACATGGAGAATATGTCGTCCATGTCCATGCTAGAACCACCGCCAAAGCCGCCGAAACCGCCCGCACCAGCAGGGCCGTCGAAGCCAAACTGGTCGTATTGCTTGCGCTTGTTGGGGTCGTGCAGCACGTCGTAGGCCTCTGCGGCCTCCTTAAATTTCTCTTCGGCCTCCTTGTCATCAGGGTTTTTGTCGGGATGATATTTGATGGCCAGCTTTCGGTAGGCCTTTTTTATCTCGTCTTCCGAAGCGTTCTTGTCAACGCCCAGCACTTCATAATAGTCTCTCTTTGCCATTTTATGTCCTTTTCAGCCCTTAGAGTTATTGTCCTACCGCCACTTTGGCATGTCTTATTACCTTGTCGTTGAGCATGTAGCCCGTTTGCAGGCAATCGATGATTTTACCTTTCTTGTCGTCTCCCATGCCAGGCACCATTGCCACGGCCTCGTGGAAGTCAACGTCAAAGTCTTTGTCGACCACTTCCACTTTCTTCACGCCCATAGCCTCGAGTGTGGCGAGCAGCTTTTTGTAAATCAGCTCCCATCCCTCTTCCACGGCATCGATTGTTTCTTGCTTGTGCGCATTTTCGATGGCGCGTTCCATGTCGTCGATGATGGGAAGAATAGCGGTGATGGTTTTCTCGCCACCGTTGAGTATTAGTTCTGTCTTCTCCTTAAGCGTGCGGCGTTTGAAGTTTTCAAACTCAGCCACGGTGCGCAGGTACTTGTCTTTGAGTTCTTCCAGCTGTTTGGCCGTGTTTTCTTCTGCCGTTTGGGTTTCCGTTTGGGGCTCTTCGGGTTGTTGTTGCGGCTCGTTGGCCGTTTCTTGTGCCGTATCTTGGTTAAGCTCAACAGCCTCCTCCGAGTTTTCGGGGGTGCTGTTGGCTTTCTTTTCCATGTTCTCGTCTGTCATATTGTTGTTCATTACAAATGCGTATTTGTTTGTTTACTGTCTTAATCGTTTTTTTAAGTAACCTAGCAAATACCTTGCCAATATGCTTTAGGCGTTATACATTTTTGCTCTTTGCTCTTTGATGGCAGGGTCGTAGATGTAGTCGTCGTAACTCATCAACTTGTCTATGGTGCCATTGGGCGTTAGTTCGATGATGCGGTCGGCAATCGATTGTATGAACTGATGGTCGTGGCTTGCGAAAAGGATGTTGCCCTTAAAGCCAACCAGGTTGTTGTTGAAGGCCTGAATGCTTTCAAGGTCCAAGTGGTTGGTGGGTGTGTCGAGTATCAGGCAATTGGCGTTTTTCAGTTGCATGCGTGCAATCATACAGCGCATTTTTTCGCCTCCCGAAAGCACATTGACCTGCTTGAGCACGTCTTCGCCCGAGAAAAGCATGCGGCCGAGGTAGCTTTTCATCACCACTTCGTTGCCCGGTCCGTATTGACTAAGCCAGTCTACGAGGTTGAGTTGGCTGTCGAAGAATGCCGTGTTATCTAGCGGCAAGTAGGCCGTAGTGATGGTAACGCCCCATTTATAGGTGCCTGCTTCGGCTTCGCGGTTACCGTTGATAATCTCGAAGAGGGCTGTCATGGCCTTGGGATTGTGGCTAAGGAACACCACTTTTTGCCCTTTTTCCACGTTGAACGACACGTTGTCGAAGAGCACGTTGCCCTCGTTGTCGCTGGCTTTGAGGCCTTCCACCTCCAATATCTGGTTTCCAGGCTCGCGTTCCATCTGGAAAATGATGCCGGGATACTTACGGCTTGACGGCCTAATCTCTTCCACGTTCAGTTTTTCGAGCATCTTTTTACGCGATGTGGTCTGCCTGCTCTTTGCCACATTGGCAGAGAAGCGGCGAATGAACTCCTCCAACTCCTTGCGTTTCTCTTCGGCTTTCTGCTTTTGGTTCTGCGCTTGGCGCAAAGCGAGCTGCGAACTTTCGTACCAGAACGAGTAGTTGCCCGAGAAGATGGTTACTTTCCCAAAGTCGATGTCCACCGTTTGCGTGCTCACGGCATCGAGGAAGTGGCGGTCGTGGCTCACAACGAGCACCGTTTGCTCCACGTTTCCAAGGTATTCCTCAAGCCAGTTCACTGTGTCGAGGTCCAAGTCGTTGGTAGGCTCGTCGAGCAGCAAGTTGTCAGGGTTGCCAAAGAGGGCCTTGGCCAGCATCACGCGCACCTTCTCGTTGTTCGAAAGGTCGCTCATCTGCTTGTAATGCTGTGCATCTGGCACGCCGAGGTTGCTCAACATCTGCGCCGCATCGCTTTCGGCTTCCCAGCCATTCATCTCTGCAAACTTCTCTTCAAGCACGGCAGCGCGGTTGCCGTCTTCTTCTGTCATCTCTTCTTTTGCATATAAAGCTTCGCGTTCTTTCATGTTGTTCCACAGCTTTTGGTGTCCCATAAGCACGGTGTCGATAACGCGATATTCGTCGAACTTAAAGTGATCCTGATCCAATACCGAAAGTCGCTCGCCCGGGCCCAGCTCAATGGTACCCTTATTGGGTTCCAGTTCGCCGCTGATGGCCTTGAGAAGGGTAGACTTACCCGCCCCGTTGGCACCGATGATGCCATAGATGTTGCCCGAAGTGAACTTCATGTTCACGTCTTTGTAGAGCACTCGCTTACCGAATTGAATAGCAAGATTTGTAACAGTTATCATTCTCTTTTATCTTGATTTGTAATTATGTACAACTTGAATGGGGGTTGCCAGCCAAACATTTTTTCGGCTACAACCATGCAAAGGTAGTGGTTTTCATTGGATTATGCAAATTAACGTGCGTTTGAACCTCTATCTACTGCTTTTTTGTTGCCAGCATTGGTTGGTTGTTCAGGTGTATAATCTGTTTTGTGCATAATGCTAGTAGTGAGCCGTAATGTGCTTTTAGTTGCCACGCCAATAGCTTTGTAGGTGCTAGAAGTGGGGAATGCAGCAGTACAAAGCTGTTTGTACGGGCTGTACAAGCACCTTGTAGTGTGGCTACAAGACTCTTGTAGTGTGGCTACAAGGCCCTTGTAGTGGGGCTACAAGCGGCTTGTAGCGTTTGCGGTGATGATGATATGGTTGATAAAAATTCGTTTGAACAACTTTTATCCGTTAAGATTTTTGGAGATTATCTTTTTATTCTTTAGATTTGCAGAAACATTTACAGTAAATTCGTTTATGGGGGGATGCGTTTGTGTAGCAAAGTGATAGCCAATCGCGTTTGCCTTGGATGTTTATTTTGTGTTGCATATGAAAAGGATTTTGTTTTTCGCTGTTGCGCTCAATCTCGCTTTCGTGCTGTTTTCCAACGCCCAAACGAAAGTGACGGGTAGGGTCGTGGATGGCTCAGGACATGGTGTTGAGTATGCAACGGTTTATGTTGACAGCGTGTTTTGTCTCTCGGATGTTCATGGATATTTTGAATTGTCTTTGCCCAATGCCGCTTCAGGTGACATGATTGTGAGCCATATAAGCTTTAAAACAAAAGTTGTGCCGCACGGCATATACGCGCAAGGCTTTGTGAACGTTTCGCTGGAAGAGCGGGCGTACAATTTGAATGATGTGGACATTGTGGGTAATCAGTCAAAGGCGGAAACAATTTTAGGGCGTGGCATGAACCTTCCGGGTGATGTGGCCTTTGGGAAAGATCAACGAGGAACATTCGAAACTGGACCTAAATTTACCGCGAAAAGAAACTATGCCGTAACCAGTTTCAACCTGAAGGTTGAAGAATGCACCTATCAGCGGTGTGTTGTTCGCCTTATCGTATACGAGGTTCGCGATAATGTTTTTGAGCCAATACAGGCCAAACCGCTCTATGTTGAATTAACTCCTGCATGTCAAGACACACCTTTTAAGGTTAGAGCACAAAGCCCTATAACCTTAAAGAAAGGCTTCACTTATTATGTAGGCGTGTCTGTCGTGTCGGTTTCTAACTCGGGCACACTTCATTTTCCTGCCCACATGCGTTCGGCATACGTGAGAAACCTAGTCAAAGGAACGTTTAAGAAACTGCCCGCAACGCTTGGTATGGTGATTGAGGGGTACAGGATTTCTAAGTAAACCTCATTTGCCGATTGCTGTTTTGCGTTTGTTGCGTACGCTCGCAATGTGAATCAGATGCAAGAAACATCGTGTCGCTGTGCGATAGTTGGAGCAGCAACCAATTATCATGTTGCGTTGCACAAGTGACAATACAAGCCCAATCCATTTTTTTAGTCACGATATGCAGCACAGAGAAGGTTTGACCATTTTCTGTTGACCAAAAAGTAAATATTTTATTAACACGAGAAAAAGCGTCATTTGTTTGCATCGCGTTGTTTTAATGTCTATATTTGCGCATTCCTTAATGACTAAAAAATCGAAATCGGTATGGATCTAATCAGTTTTGTGAGGGCATTTAATGACGTGCTGTGGAACAATTTCCTGATGTACGCCCTCCTGTGTGTAGGCATATTCTACACCGTTTATCTAGGTTTCCCACAAGTTAGACATTTGGCCTTGGCCTTTAAGTATGCCTTTGGCGGCGTGTTTAAGAAACGCGAGAAAGGCGATGCGGCCAATGTCAACTCTTTTCAGGCCCTTGCAACGGCCGTTGCGGCGCAAGTTGGCACAGGAAACATCGGCGGTGTTGCTACAGCAATAGCTATGGGCGGCATGGGAGCCATCTTTTGGATGTGGGTTTCGGCCCTTCTTGGCATGGGTACAATCTTCTCTGAGGCCGTGCTGGCGCAGAAATATAAGGAAGTGAGGCATGGCGAAGTGGTGGGTGGCCCGGCTTTTTACATCCATCATGGGCTTAAGAGCAAGGTGTTGGCCTGCTTTTTTTCGGTGGCATTGATTTTCGCCCTTAGTTTTGTGGGCAACATGGTGCAGGCCAATTCCATTTCGTTGGCCATAACGTCGGCTTTCAATGTAAGTCCATACGTTGTGGGAGCGTTAATCGCCGCATTGGTGGCGTTGGTGATTGTTGGTGGGCAGCGGCGCATTACGTCTATAGCCGAACTGGTGGTACCTTTCATGGCCTTGGTTTACATCTTAGGTTCTATCGTGATATTATTCATGTTCAGCGACCAGATTGTTCCTGTTTTCAAAGCCATCTTCACCGAGGCTTTCTCGCTGAAGTCGGCAGCAGGCGGAGCTGCCGGAACGGTGATGCGGTACGCCATTCGCTATGGAGTGGCCCGCGGATTGTTTTCAAACGAGGCCGGAATGGGGTCTACGCCGCATGCCCATGCCCTGGCAAACGTGAAAGATCCTTCGATACAAGGCTTCGTAGCTATGGCCGGTGTGTTTGTTGATACAATGCTGATATGCACCGCCACGGCCTTGGTAATCATGGTTACAGGTGCTTATAAGGATGGAAGTTTGCAGTCGGTGGCCATTACGCAGGCCGCTTTTCAGCATGCCTTTGGCAACACGGGCTTGGTATTCTTGGCCGTCAGCCTTTTTTCTTCGCTTTCACCACCATCATGGGTTGGTACATCTTCGGCGAGATGAATGTGAAATATCTCATTGGTTATCGTGGCGTGAAGCCTTTCCGCTTGCTTGTTATTGTTTGTATCTTCGTTGGGTCGGTGTTTACGGCCAATCTTGTTTGGGAAATGGCCGACACCTTTAACGGCATGGTGGTGATACCCAACCTCTTTGCCCTCATTGCGCTGGCTCCAAAAGTGCGAAAGACATACGTGGAGTTTCTTAAGCGACGGCGAGCAGAGGGCATTTAGCCATTGCTGATGTGGAGTTGGGACGAGGTTTTACGGCTCATCACACCTTATATATATAAGGAGTGGTGGGCAGGCTGGCCGTTATTGTGCATGAAACGGGGAGCAGTTGCGGGGATAAAAAAGAAAACCGCCGGCAAAGATGCCGACGGTTTCTTAATGATGCTGTGTCGTTCGCGCCGCGATATGCACGGCGAAAGCTTTTACTTTTAGTTGGCCGACTGGAACTCTTGCAAGAAACGCACATCGTTTTCGGAGAACATGCGCAGGTCGGCCACGTGATATTTCAAGTTTGTGATGCGCTCGATGCCCAAGCCGAAAGCGTAACCCGAATAGACGGTGCTGTCTATACCGCAAGATTCAAGCACATTGGGGTCTACCATTCCGCAACCAAGTATTTCAACCCACCCTGTATGTTTGCAAAAACCACAGCCAACGCCACCGCAGATGTGACACGAGATGTCCATTTCGGCACTCGGTTCGGTGAATGGGAAGTAGCTTGGGCGCAGGCGAATGTCGGTGTCGGGGCCGAAAAGTTCGCGTGCAAACGAGAGCAACACCTGCTTAAGGTCGGTGAACGACACGTTCTTGTCGATGTAAAGTCCCTCAAGCTGATGGAAAAAACAATGTGCACGCGCCGAGAGGGCTTCGTTGCGGAACACGCGTCCGGGGCAAATCACGCGGATAGGTGGCTGTTGACGTTCCATCACTCGGCTTTGGTCGTTCGACGTATGCGAACGCAAGATAACGTTTTTGGTTACCTCGTTGGGATTAGTCTCGATAAAGAAAGTGTCCTGCATGTCGCGTGCGGGATGGTCAGGAGCGAAGTTCAACTTTGTGAACACGTGCAAGTCGTCGTCTATTTCCGGTCCTTCGGCAAGCGTAAAGCCCATTCGTTGGAAGATGTCGATGATTTGATTGCGCACGATGGTAAGTGGATGGCGTGTGCCAAGCCTGATGGGGTAGGGCGTACGTGTAAGGTCTGGTGCGTCTTCAGCCGCCTTTTGTGAGCCAATGCTCTCTTTTAGTTCGTTCAGCTTATCTTGTGCAAGCTGTTTCAACTCGTTGATTTTCATGCCCACCGCCTTCTTTTGGTCGGCCGCCACATTGCGGAAGTCGGCCATGAGGGCAGTAATCTCACCCTTTTTGCTGAGGTATTTCAGGCGCAGTTGTTCAATCTCTTCAGCGTTTTGCGCCGAGAGGTTGCTCACTTCGCTCAACAGTTGTTCTATCTTATCGAGTATCATCTTTTATATTGTGTTGTTACAATTTGAATGCAAAGTTAATATTTTTATATTGAAATAAACATGGTGTGGAAATAAAGTTGTACTTTTGCACGAACAAGTAGGCATTGGTGCGGTGAAAAAGGCATGCTCACCCCCTCATCTTTGCCTGCTTCATGAGAAGAAAGATTTGAGAGACTAATAAAGGATATTGAAAACGAATAGGAAGAAAGATGAAGAAACTTGTTTTCTTTGTAATAATGGCTGTGGTGCTCATAGCGATAGGGCGCACGGCCACTGGCTGTACGGACAAGAAACCGGCGGCCGACAGCACGCGGGTAGACTCGATTGCGGCGGATACCGTGACAACCGACACCC
>CAJPTO010000033.1 GCA_905373605.1 uncultured Prevotella sp. | reverse complement strand
GTATATGCATGCCGTCTACATCGGCATCTGTAGCTACTATCACCTTATTATATCGCAGCGTGTCGAGCCCTTCTTCAATGTCGAGGGCAGCTTGCAGCAGGTTGAATTCCTCGTTCTCGTACACCACCTTCTTGGTTAGGCCGTACGAGTTGAGGGGTTTTCCGCGAAGCGAGAACACCGCTTGCGTGTTTACGTCGCGACTTTTGGTGATGCTGCCGCTGGCCGAGTCGCCTTCGGTGATGAAGATGCAGCTATCTTCCTTGCGATCGTTCTTCACGTCGCTGAAATGAATTCGGCAGTCGCGCAGCTTTCGGTTGTGCAGGTTGGCCTTTTTCGCCCTTTCACGCGCCATCTTCGTAACGCCAGCCATAGCCTTTCGTTCCCTTTCGCTCTCGTCTATTTTACGTTTCAGCTCTTCGGCCACGTCTGCATGGATGTGCAAATAGTTGTCCACCTCGCGCTTAATGAAGTCGCCAACATATTTGTTTACGCTTTCTCCCCCCGGGCTCATCGTCAAAGAGCCAAGCTTAATCTTTGTTTGGCTCTCGAACATGGGCTCTTGCACGTTGATGGCAATGGCGGCCACCATGCCGTTTCGTATGTCCACATACTCGTAGTTCTTGGAGAAAAAGTCTTTGATGGTCTTGGCAATGTGCTCTTTAAATGCGCTTTGGTGAGTTCCGCCCTGCGTGGTATGCTGTCCGTTAACGAACGAATAATATTCCTCGCCGTATTGGTTAGCGTGGGTGAACGCAATCTCGATGTCTTCGCCTTGTATGTGTATGATGGGGTACAGGCCGTCGTTGGTCATGCGGTCGTTCAGCAAGTCGGCCAGTCCGTTGCGGCTAATGATGCGCCGCCCGTTGTACATGATGGTCAATCCAGCGTTAAGATAGGTGTAGTTTCGGAGCATTGTCTCCACAAACTCGGCCTTGAAGCGATAGTTAAGAAACAGTGTGCTGTCGGGTTCAAAGTAAACGAAGGTGCCGTTTTCTTCCTCGGTGTCGGCCGTTTGGTCGCTAATGAGCTCTCCCCTTTCGAAAATCACGGTGCGCGCTTTGCCCTCGCGATACGACCTGGCTTCGAAACGCGCGCTCAAAGCGTTGACAGCTTTAAGGCCAACGCCGTTAAGCCCCACGCTTTTTTGAAACGCTTTCGAGTCGTATTTTCCGCCCGTGTTGAGCATGCTTACGGCCTCAACCAACTTTCCTTGCGGAATGCCGCGACCATAGTCGCGCACCGACACGCGCAAGTCGTCTTCCAAGTCCACCTCGATGCGCTTTCCGGCTTGCATCTTAAACTCGTCGATGGAATTGTCTATCACCTCTTTGAGCAGCACATAGATGCCGTCTTCGGCCTGCGTTCCGTCACCCAGCCTGCCAATGTACATGCCGGGGCGTGTCCGAACATGCTCCATGTCCGAGAGATGCCTGATGTTGTCGTCGGTGTAAGCCGGCTGGGCGTTGTTATCACCGTTGTTTGTGGGCGCGCTGCCAGTGTTCGAAGCAGCAGTGCCTGTGGCCTCGAACATATTTTCTTGTTGATTATCAGGTGTTTCTTTCTTATTCATTTTGGTTTTTGTGCCTATTTATGGTTTCTATGGGCGTTGCACCCATTGTTCTAGATGGTCTTGATATAGCACTTGCGGCGTTTGTGTATCCTTGCATCGAGCCATTCCCACTGGCTTTGCACCTTCGAGTTGGTTTCCATCTCCACTTGTGTTTCTCCCCATTCAAATCCATACTTCTGGTAACGCGGAATGAGGTCGGCGAAGAGCAGCGAGTTAACACCTTTCATGCGGTATTCGGGAAGCACGCCGATGAGCAGAAGGTCCACCACTTTCGTCTTGTGGTATTTGATGGCGCGCAACACGTGCCACCATCCAAAGGGCGTGAGCCGTCCGCGACGGCACTTTTGCAGGGCACGTGTTAGCGAGGGTATGGAAATGCCCAGCCCCACGAGCTTGTTTCCTGCCGACTCGTCTTCAACGAGCGTGATGAGGCTTAAGTCGGCCATGGGGAAATAAAGCTTTACGTATTGGTCCATCTGCCTTTCGGTGAGTTCCGAGTAACCATAAAGGTGGCCGTAAGTTTTGTTCACAAGGTCGAAGATGCGTTTGCCATAGCCTTTGTTGAAGACATCGTCGCGCGTGAGCTTCTTAATCTTGAGGTTATAGCGCTTTTGTATCATGTCGGCAATCTTGGCATACTTCTCTGGCACTTCGTTAGGCACCATCAGCTTGTACTCCACATAGTGGTTGTCCACCTCAAAGCCGTCTAAGCTCTCCATCAACTGCGGATAATAGTCGTAATTGTAGATGGTTGGCATTGTTCCCAGCTGGTCGAAGCCCTCGGTGAGCATGCCTTCGGGGTCCATGTCTGTAAATCCCAGCGGCCCAACAATGGAGCGCATGCCCTTGGAGCGGCCGTATTCCTCGACGGCATTGAGCAAAGCCGCTAGCACTTCGCGGTCGTTGATGAAGTCTATCCATCCGAAGCGCACGCTTTTGCGGTCCCATTTCGCATTGGCATGATGGTTGATGATGGCAGCGACACGCCCCACCAGTTTCCCATCCTTGTAAGCGAGGAAGTATTCGGCTTCACAGAAGTCGAAAGCCGCGTTCTTGTCTTTGCTCAACGTGTTCATCTCGTCGTTGAACAGGTTTGGCGCATCATATTCGTTGCCGGCATACAGGTCGTAATGCAGGTCGATGAATGCCTTTAAGTCGTTTTTGGTTTCGACTTTCTTTATTATCACTGCAGACATTTGCTATGTTTATTATTTGCTGTTCTTGTTCTTTTTGCCTTTTTGTTGTGCCTCTGCCGCATGGCTTGGCAACCGGCTTGCGTATGGGCAAGGCGAGAAAAAGTGAGGGTTAAGCCGAGCGTTTTCGTGCTTTAACTTGCAAATGTACAATAAAATGAGCAGACTCCAAAGAAGTTTTTTATAAAATGCGCCTTTGGTCTCACATCTTTTTTGTTACTTTGCACTAGGCGAATGGAAAAGGCCGCTACAAACATCCTTTAATTAACCCACGAGCAAGTTTTCTACAGGCATGATATCCAAGTGCTATAAATGGATCTTGCTCGCCGAACATGTACGAACAAGCAAGCACAAGCTTAGTTCCCGAGAGCGATGTATTGGCCTTATTTACGTTTCGTTTGGAAAGTCTTTGGCCTGCTGAAATGCAAGTAATGCCGTGGACTTATCTTTTATGCTGGTTTTTGGAATTAGCCTTTGCTGTATTCCCACTAAAAGGAAAAAGACAGCGAGGGGCTAAATAAAAAGGAGACGTGCTTTTGCGCGATGTCTCTAGCGCCAGTCTTACACCCAAATATTAAAGAATAATATATGCTCGATAAGACAAATGAAGCCGAGAAGCTAGACTTCATCGATCTGTTCTCTGGCTGTGGCGGTATGTCGTTAGGGTTTGAAATGGCAAACTTCACAAACGTGCTTGCAATAGACAATTGGAAGGACGCCCTAATTACCTATGCACATAACAGAAAGGCTTCAAGAACCTTATGCGGCGACCTTGTGGAGATATCCCCCGAGAGAATTAAGACAGAGTATGGCATCTCCCATGTAGACGTCATCATTGGTGGCCCCCCGTGCCAAGGTTTCTCTGTTGCAGGGAAAAGGATTGTTGAAGACAAGAGAAATCAATTGTACAAGTCGTTTGTAAATTTCGTTTCGTGCTTCGAGCCCAAAGCTTTTGTCATGGAGAACGTCCCTAACATCCTAAGCATAGGTGGCGGAATGGTAAGGAATGCCATCATAAAAGATTTCGAACACTTGGGCTACAATGTAAGTGTTCAGGTGCTGACAGCTTCTGATTATGGAGTACCCCAAAATCGCCGGCGAGCGTTTTTCGTAGGGATTAAAGGCAATGAGGCCTTTGAATATCCCTTGCCGCTTTCCACCGCTAAAGTTTCAACGCTCGATGCCATTGGCGACCTTTCAGAAACATCCATGCCAGAAGGTGCTCCATACACAAATGGCGTGATGTCCGAGTTCCAGTGCTACGCTCGTAAGGAGAGCAAAGGAGTGTTTAACCACGAGACAACAAACCACAGCGACAAAACAAAAGAGATCATTGCAATGGTCCCCGATGGCGGAAATTACAAATGCTTGCCCGAAGAGTTACAACAAACGCGCAAAGTGCACATCGCATGGACACGTTTGGCCAGCAACAAGCCTAGCATAACGATAGACACGGGGCATCGCCATCACTTCCATTACAAATGGAACAGGATACCCACTGTTAGAGAAAGTGCAAGGATACAATCCTTTCCAGACACCTTTGTATTTATGTGCAGCAAAACAAGCCAATACAAACAAGTGGGGAACGCTGTTCCGCCGCTTATGGCAAAGGCTATTGCAATACAACTACGCAAGACATTATGGCAAAGAAAGAAATAAGTTATTATCAAATACCCGACCACTTTTGGTATAGAATACATTTTGTTAGACCAAGATTTAAAAGCAACATAGAGAATGTGTTGCTTTACATGGCTAGTGAGTGTTGCAAAATCCCTAAACTGCCTTGCGACAAATATGCCCAGAAGTATTTTGAAGCGATAAGAATGTTTCCCGGAAACATTGACATGGCCGACAAGACTCTGCACAATTGGCGCACAGAGATACCAGCCTTGTTTGGATTTTACACGGAGAATAAGGCTGAAGGCTTTACCGAAACCTCTAGAATGGCTTATTTTTTATATGAAAATC
Source organism: uncultured Prevotella sp. (assembly GCA_905373605.1). Classification (GTDB taxonomy): domain Bacteria; phylum Bacteroidota; class Bacteroidia; order Bacteroidales; family Bacteroidaceae; genus Prevotella. The sequence continues at coordinate 14,369 of CAJPTO010000033.1, read as the reverse complement.
AAGACTTGCCGCAGTTTTTAAGGTTCTTTCTGTTTTCCTTCCAGTTTCCTGGCGGACACATGAAAGCGCAAGACTTAAAAGATGTCATTGCTCACAACATAAAATTCAAACCTGCAAGGGACATTATTCGGGTGCTCATGGCCGGCAATGAGTTATTAAGCAAAACACACTCAAACAAGGAAATGAGCATTTCGGCAGAGGAAGCTACCTACTGCTTGTTTAATGACACTAGGGTGACGAGCGGACAAACAGACCTGGCGCAGGTTGCTAGTGTTATTTTGCAGAATAGAAAAGCAAAAGTGAAATACTACAACCCGAAAGACAGTAAGGTTTTATCACTGATGGGGAAGGCTCGTTCTAAAGGGGACATCACTCGCTATGCTGGTGACATTCTCGATTATATGGAACTTGCCAACCTTGTTGAGAACCATAACGGCTATTTTCGTCTGAAAGGAAATGAAACAACGGCCATAAACGCCTTTGCAAACGACGAGACTTGGTTTGACGGATATGACGCTTTCTACAGACAAAAGAATATTGAAGTGTCTGATCTATCAAAGGTAGAGCCCTGTTGGTTTGAGTATGTCAACAATTCTCTCAACCCACAACTCTTTAAAACCAGCGCGAGCAACATCATAAAGGACGACGTTGAGGTTGATGTCGTGTTTGATGACCGAATAAAAGATGTGGTTGCTTCCGATGACAAAACAACAAAAGACATAGGAAACCTTGGCGAGGCTATTGTATGTGGGCACGAAAAGATGCGCTTAAAAATCAAAGGTTACGATGCCTTTGTACGATTGGTGCAAATTGTTGACAGCCCATCATACCATCCGGGATTTGACATCGACAGCTTTGAGGCTGATGGCACAGAGAACCACCGCTACATTGAGGTTAAAACCACCATTAGTAGACAGAAAATACAGATGTACGGCTTTCACATGTCTACAAACGAATGGCGGGTTGCCAACACCGTCAAGGAACATTACTGCGTCTATCGACTCATGCTAAGCGAAAATGAAAAGGTGCTTTTCGTTCTGCGCAACCCTGTTGACCTTTATAAACAAGACTTGATCGAGGCTGAACCGCGCGATGGCATGGAAATTACGTTCTCCGACAAGCAATTTAAACCTACAACATTGTTGACATGGAAAAGGTAAGAGTGGCTTCGTTGTTTTGTGGATGTGGTGGGATGGACCTTGGCATCGTTGGTGCATTCTCATACCTAAATAAATCGTATGCACCCAACGCTTTCGAGATAGTGTATGCCATTGACAATGATGAGTATTGCACAAAGATATACAACAATAATTTTGAACATAAGTGTGTAGTGAAAGATGTGCGGCAAATTAACATAGAGGAAATGCCGCAGTTCGACATGCTTATTGGGGGATTTCCTTGCCAGTCGTTCTCCATATCGGCACAAAACCCACCACGCTTAGGATACAAAGACGAAAGGGGTATGTTGTTCTTCGAAATGGTTAAAGTGCTAAAGGAGCGCCAACCACGCTTTTTCATCGCCGAAAACGTAAAGGGATTGCTTTCTGCCAATAAAGGAAAGGCATTCCCCATGATTATGAAAGAATTCCGTGACGCGGGCTATAGCGTGGTGCATAAATTGCTAAATGCTGCAGAATATGGCATTCCGCAGAAAAGAGAACGTGTTTTCATTGTCGGATTTCGAGATGCCGAGGATTATAGCAAGTTTAGGTTCCCTGCCGTCTTGAACAATTCAGAGCGAAAGGTTCTTGGAGATGTCATTATGGAAGAATGCAACCGAGACGAAAAGCTTTTTTTCAGTCAGAAAGCGGTTGAGGGAATGCTTGCCGTGCGCGACAAGATGAACAAGGGGCGTGCGATGGATATTAATGAACCTTGTAACACCATCAGTGCACATTTGGCTAAAGTGAGCCTCAACAGCACAGACCCGGTATATATGTTTGGGGGCAGATACAGACGCTTCTCAACTAGAGAGGCGGCCCGAATACAATCGTTCCCTGATACTTTCAGTCTAGATGCCGTTTCGCACATAAGGCAATATAAGGCTATCGGAAACGCTGTGCCTCCTGTTTTGATGTGGCATGTTGCGCACTCATTGCAGAAGGTGCTTAAAATACATCAAGTGAACTTTGATGAAGTGTTACTACAGTTCCCCAATGGAATTGTATCGAATGACGGAAAGGATGAAAAGGATAATAATATTGATGAAACAAAAAGGGTTCTCGTTAGCTTAGTGAAACCAGACAACATCGAGCAATATCTCGATCGCTCTGCCAAAATATACTATACAGGGAAAAAGTTTCCCTCTACTGTGGCCCTAAATAAGCTTTACTATTTTATGCCCTACATTAAACGTAAGGGGATTAGAGATCTTTACCTCATAAAGATTGCCCGCGTTGGGACACGCAAAGAGGGACAACCAAATGAGGATAAGAACGACTTCAGACTTGTATTTGAACTAGAGTATGTGACACAGCTGTTCCATACATACCAGCAATTATCACTGGATATCTGGAGAACTTTTACCGATACCACTATATCGTCGTTATGTGAAAAGTTAAAACAAGAACAGGCATCTTAAACAACAGCCGAATATGGGAAAAGGAAAGAAAGGGGGCAAACGCCTCAACAAAAAGCAGGTGGCCGAAAGGCTGCAACAGTTTTTCGAGCAACAGCCGGGAAAGACTTTCAGCTTCAAGGAAATCTTCAAAGCACTCAAACTCGACACGCATCCGCTGAAGATGCTCGCCATCGACGTGATGGAGGAAATGGCTTGGGACGACTTCCTGACCAAAGTTACCGATAGTTCTTACCGCCTTAACCAGGCCGGACAGGTGCTGGAGGGACGTTTCGTGCGAAAGACGAACGGCAAAAACTCGTTCGTACCCGACGATGGCTCGCTGCCTGTCTTCGTAAGCGAGCGAAACTCCATGTCGGCTCTTAACGGAGACCGTGTTCGCGTGCAGCTCATGGCGCGAAGGAAACGACATATCAAGGAGGCGATGGTTATCGAAATTCTCAAACGGGCCAAAGACCAAGTGGTGGGAAAACTGCGGGTTGAACGCGACATGGCGTTCCTCATTACGCCCGAAAACCTGTATGTGCACGACATCTTTGTACCTAAACGCAAGCTCAAAGGGGGAAAAACGGGCGACAAAGCGGTGGTGAAAATCACGCAATGGCCCGATGCCGACCACAAGAACATCATGGGCGAGGTGATGGATGTGCTGGGACCTACGGGCGAAAACGACGCCGAGATGCATGCCATCCTTGCACAATATGGGCTGCCTTACACTTATCCCAAGGCGGCTGAAGAGGCGGCTGAACGCATCCCGGCCGAGATTACGCAGAAAGACATCGACGAAAGGGAGGATTTCCGCAACGTGTTTACCTGCACCATCGACCCGCGAGATGCCAAGGATTTCGACGATGCACTGTCCATTCGCATGCTCGACAAGGGGCTTTGGCAGGTGGGTGTGCACATTGCAGACGTTAGCCACTACGTAACAGAGGGCAGCATCATCGACAAGGAAGCCGTGAAACGTGCCACGAGCGTGTATCTCGTGGACAGAACCATACCCATGCTGCCCGAACGCTTGTGCAACTTCATCTGCTCGCTGCGCCCAAACGAGGAGAAGTTGGCCTACAGCGTTATCTTCAACATGGACGACAACGCCGACATAAAGGCTTATCGCATCGTGCACACCGTGATAAAGAGCGACAGGCGCTACGCTTACGAGGAGGTGCAACAGCTATTGGAAGACAACGGCGTTGTGGACGGAACGGGAATGCCGGCACCACCCGCACCCAAAGGCGGATATAAGGGAGAGAATGCCGATGCGCTCATCATGCTAGACAGGCTGGCGAAGAAGCTACGCGAAAGGCGGTTTAAGAACGGGGCGGTGAAGTTCGACCGAGAAGAGCTGCACTTCGACATCGACGAGCAAGGAAAACCCATCCGCGCTTACTTCAAACGGTCCAAGGATGCCAACAAACTGATTGAGGAGTTTATGCTCTTGGCCAATAAAACGGTGGCCGAGAGCGTGGGGAAACCCAAAAACGGGCGAACACCAAAGACGTTGCCCTACCGCGTGCACGACAATCCCGACCCACAGAAGCTGGAAACGCTGCGCGAGTTTATCACCAAGTTTGGTTATAAGCTGAAAACCACCAGCACCAAAGGTGAAACTTCGCGCGCACTGAACAAGCTGATGGACGAGGTGGAGGGCAAACGCGAACAAAACCTCATCGAAACCATTGCCCTGCGCGCCATGATGAAGGCAAAATACAGCATACACAACATCGGACATTTCGGCTTGGCGTTCGAATATTACACGCATTTCACCAGTCCTATTCGCCGTTACCCCGACACGATGGTGCATCGTTTGCTTACACGTTATGCTGCCGGTGGGCGTAGTGCGAATAAGGAACATTACGAAGAATTGTGCGAGCATTCGTCGGAAATGGAGCAGATAGCACAGAATGCCGAGCGCGACTCCATCAAATATAAGATGGTGGAGTTCATGGCCGACAAGCTGGGCGAGGTGTATGATGCCCACATTAGCGGCATTGCCAGCTATGGCATCTACTGCGAAATAGACGAAAACCACTGCGAAGGAATGGTTCCCATGCGCGACCTCGACGACGATTACTACGACTTCGACGAGCGAAACTATTGTCTTGTGGGTCGGCGACGACACCGTAAGTACCAACTGGGCGACCCCATTCGCATACAAGTGGCGCGCGCCGACCAAGAGAAAAGGCAACTAGACTTTACTGTGGTTGAAAGAAATGAAAAGGTGAAAAGATTATGGGATGAACTGGCGTCAACCGTTTTCTCACCTTCCTACCCTTAATGGGCGTTAGCCATTTTTTCACCTTTCTACCTTTTCACCCTTTCACCCTTCATAACTCCCAAACTTTTCATACCTTTGCACGAAAAAGATGAAATTTACCACCCTGATACTCGACTTTGACGGCACGCTAGGCGACTCGCGCCGCATCATCGTCGACACCTTGCAAGAAACCTTGCGCCTACACTCCCTGCCCCCAAGCACCGAAGACGAATGTGCGGCCACCATCGGGCTGCCCCTTAAAGAGGCTTTTGTGCGACTGGCCAACGTTGACGAGCAAACGGCCTTGGCATGTGTGGACACTTACCGAAGCATCTTCGACATCAACAACGTTACAGGTGCGGTAAAGCCGTTCCGCAACGTGGTGAAAACCATTGAACGCCTACACCAAGCCGGACTTACACTCACCATCGCCAGCAGTCGTGGCCGCGACTCGCTGCCAAACCTCGTTAGCAGCATCGGAATTGGCCCATACATCAGCTTCATTGTCAGTGCCGACGACGTTACTCATGCCAAACCGCACCCCGAACCCGTGCTTATCACCCTCGAACACCTTGGCCGAAAACCCGAAGAAACGCTCGTTGTGGGCGACATGGCTTTCGACATTGAGATGGGACGCCGCGCCAATGCCATCACCTGCGGCGTTACTTATGGCAATGGAACAAGGAAAGAACTAGAAGAGGCCGAAGCAAACTGGGTGATTGACGACTTCGCACTGCTGGAAGAGATTGTTGAAAGGTGAAAAAGTGAAGGGGTGAAAGGATGGCCGACACCATTAACAACTTCTATAGATGCGACAATTCTGACCGGCCTGAATGGCCTGACTTGTCCGACAACTCCGACAGCTCCGACTAGACAGAACAGCCCAACTACCCCCCAACTAACCCCAATTAGTCCAATTAACCCCTACAATCATCCGTAAAATCCAATAAAAACCAAATACTCATGCAACCAATCATCAACCATTTTACCGACAACGACGCTTACACATTCAGTTGCCAGTATTACGTTTTGCAAACCTATCCGCGGGCCGAAGTGGAATATACCTTCTTCGACCGTAACCACACGGCATACCCAGAGGGCTTTGCCGAACTGGTAAAAGAGCAAATCAACCTGATGCAGAACGTGCGAATAACCGAAGAGGAGATAGCTTTCATGCAACGCCGCATGTATTTTCTGCCGCAATGGTACTACACGTTTCTGCGAGGATACCGCTTCAACCCCGCCGAAGTGCATATCGAACAGGATGCCGAAGGACATCTGGCCATATCCATTCGCGGCAAATGGTACTCCACCATCATGTGGGAAATGCCCGTGCTATCCATCATTTCCGAACTGATGCACCAACATCGCGGTGACTTGCAACGCTATGATGCTGCCATCGAATACGAACGAGCCACCGAAAAAGCTAGGCAGATATTGCGCGGCGGACTGGTCTTGGGCGACATGGGCACACGCCGAAGACTGTCATTCGACCATCACGACAACGTCATTCGCGCAATGAAGGCCGTTGCCGAGGCTGGTGGCGAGAATGTCGATGGCGTGTTCGTGCCGTGGAAAGGGCGCATCGTGGGAACGAGCAACGTGTATCTGGCCATGAAACACCAACTGGTGCCCATGGGAACGATGAGCCATCAAATCATCGAGTTCGAAGAAAACGTGAGTGGCATCTTCGAATGCAACTTCAATGTGATGCGCAAGTTCAGCGATGTGTACGATGGCGACAACGGCATTTACCTCTACGACTGCTTCGGCGACAAGGTTTTCTTCAACAATCTTTCTAAGCGAATGGCACTGATGTTTATGGGTTTGCGCGTGGATAGCGGCGTGGAAGAAGAGCAAACCGAGAAAATCATCGACAAATACAAGCAACTGGGCATCAACCCGGCCACGAAACAGGTGATTTACAGCAACGGACTGAACATCGAACGTGCATTGGAGATACACCGATTTGTGGATGGACGCGTACAAGACAGCTATGGCATGGGTACTTTCCTTACATGCGATGTGATTGGTTGCGAGCCGATGAACATCGTTGTGAAGCTCACCAAATGCCGCATCACCGAGAAACGCGAATGGCACGACTGCGTTAAGCTGTCGTGCGACAAGGGAAAAACGCTCGGAAATCCCGAGAAATGCGCTTACCTGCTGAAGCAAATCGGATAGCTTAGCAGCCAAACCCATCTGCAGCAAACACTGCTTGGTGGCGCGAACTTGCGCATTGGCAATAACAATAAAAGCTTGCAAACGGTTTGCAAGCTTTTTTTGTTCCTAACAAAGCAGTGAAACTAGGGAAGTTCCCTCCCACCCTCGAACAGCTGCGAGCCTTAAGACCGTTGCCTGCTTATTGAAGCATAGCGGATTGAAGCACACAGAGAAGTACACCTGTGCTGTGGATAAATTGAAGTCTGAGACGAAAAATAGTCTGCCTGAATTGAAAATTTAAGATGGGAAATGAATTGAAAACCATTTTTTGATTTAACAAGATCGCTTTTTTGCTTGAAAAAGCATATGCTTAAAGAAATAATGAGTAATTTTAAGGCGTAATCAAGTTACACAAGCATGGAAAGGAAGAAAATCAACCGCTTAAAGGTGGCTCTTGCCGAAAAAGGTATGACAAATAAACAATTGGCAGAAATCTTGGATAAAGACCCTGCGGTTATATCAAAACGGGTTACGAATGTAGCTCTGCCCAATGTCGAAATGTTCATCCAACGGACAAGAATTTTGAGGGTGAAAGTGAATGATTTATTGTGGACAAACGAATGATAATTGGCTATTGAAAGAATTGTATTATGGCAAGAATTTATGATAATATAGAAAGCAAATTTGCCGAAGGACTGCAAGGAATTATTACTAACATAGGGGTAAAGCGCGTAGACTTCTGCGTCGGTTATTTTAATCTGCGTGGATGGAATATTGTTGTCGACCAGATAGATTCACTTACAGGCGATTATATCTATGAAAACGATGAACGCATGTTCCGCAAATGTAGATTGCTCATTGGTATGCATCGTCCATCCGAAGAGCTAATACGGCAGCTTTACACCGAACAGCCATTGCCTGATGCCAATTACGTTAGCCAGTGCAAACTGGAGATAGGTCGTGATTTCAGACGCCAGCTGCAATTAGGCTTTCCTACAAAACAAGATGAATTCACCCTCCGCCGCCTTTCTGAACAGATGAAAGAAGAGAAAGTATGCGTTAAGCTCTATCTGCGAGAACCACTTCACGCCAAACTTTACCTTGCTTATCGTCCTGATGATAACTTTAATAAGATACAAGCCATTATGGGAAGCAGCAATCTTACTTATTCTGGGCTTACAAAACAAGGAGAACTCAATGCGGAATTTGCGGACAGTGACAGTGCAGAGAAGTTGGCGCATTGGTTTGACGAACGTTGGGAAGACAAGTTCTGCCTTGACATCACAAAGGAACTGATAGAGATTATCGACACCAGTTGGGCGGCAGACAAAGACATACCACCTTATTATATCTATCTTAAAACTGCTTACCACCTAAGCGAAGAAGCTCGTTCGGGCATCAAGGAATTTACTATTCCTGCTGAATTCAAGGGTGAATTGTTCGATTTTCAACAAACGGCAGTAAAGATTGCAGCCCGCCATTTGAACAACGACAAACGAGGCGGAGCAATGATTGGCGATGTTGTAGGATTAGGAAAGACCATCACCGCCTGCGCTATTGCGAAAATGTACGAAAACACTTTTGGCAGCAACACGCTGATTATCTGCCCTGCCAACCTTCAGGAGATGTGGGCCAAATATCGTAAGCAATACGACATGAAAGCCGATATCATGTCGATGGCCAAACCTATTGATGTTGACAATGCGCGCTACTATAAACTCATCATTGTGGATGAAAGCCACAACTTGCGCAACAGTCAAGGTATGCGCTATCGCAATATCAGAGATTTGATACAGAAACAGGATTGCAAAGTGTTATTGTTGACTGCAACACCTTACAACAAGCAGTATAAGGATTTGAGCAGTCAGTTGCGTTTGTTCATTGACGATGAAACCGATTTGGGCATTCGCCCTGAGGCATATATTCGTAATGTTGGCGGAGAACGAAAGTTTGCCGAAAAACACGAAGACTTTATACGCAGCATCAAGGCGTTTGAACGAAGTGATTGTCAGGAAGACTGGCAAGAACTGATGAAACTCTTCCTCATTCGACGTACACGCACCTTCATAAAAGACAATTATGCAAAGACCGACCCGATGAATGGGCGAAAGTATTTGGAGTTCAAAGATGGGCATAAGTCTTATTTCCCTGAACGTGTTCCCAAAGCCATCAAGTTCAAAACTGCTGACGGCGACCAATATAGCAGGCTTTATTCAGAGCAAATGATTGGGCTGATGGAGAGTTTGAAACTTCCTCGCTATGGGCTGATACACTATTTGGACGAAAAGAAAGCCGAGGAAGCATCTAAATATGAGGCCGACTTAATTGCCAATCTTTCTCGTGCTGGCGAGCGTATGATGGGATTTTGCAAAAGCACTTTCTTCAAACGCATCGACAGCAGCGGCTTTTCGTTCCTCATTACCTTGTTTCGCCACATTCTACGCAATGCTGCATATCTTTATGCCATCGACAATAAATTGAAGTTGCCCATCAGTGATGAAAACACCTTCCCTGAAAATTTCATAGACGATGCCGACATCAACGACATCTTTACCCATGATGAAGGCAAGGACGAATACGCTTATGCCGACAACCTGATAATGGTTCCTAACGACATGCAGGTTTATATGGACAAAGCCAAGGAGTATTACAATGGCTTGATAGGCAAAAACAATGTGCAGTGGATAGATTCCAAGTACTTTAAGCGTACGCTCAAACAGCAATTGAAGAAAGATTGCGAGCAACTGATAACGATGATTAGCCTATGTGATGCATGGAATCCGCAGACCGACCAAAAGCTCAATGAGCTGGCGGCTCTTCTCAACGAGAAACATCAGGAGGATAAGGTGGTGGTGTTCACTCAATATTCTGACACGGCAAACTATGTGTATCATCAGCTTAAAAAGCGTGGCTTCGAGCATATAGAGAAAGCGACTGGAGGTACAAAGAACCCTACTGATATTGTCGACAGATTTTCGCCCATCAGCAATAAGGCAGATGTTGCCCCAGAGAACGAATTACGTGTCTTGATTGCTACCGATGTGCTGAGTGAAGGACAAAACTTGCAAGATGCTCATGTCATTGTAAACTACGACTTACCCTGGGCCATTATCAGGCTCATTCAGCGTGCAGGGCGTGTCGACCGTATCGACCAAAGTTCTGAACAAATCTACTGCTATTCGTTCTTCCCCGCCGACAAGGTAGAGAATATCATACGTTTGCGCTCCCGGCTTAATGCACGCATCAACGAAAACGCTGGCATTGTGGGAAGTGATGAGGTGTTCTTTGAAGGGAACGAGCAAAATCTTCGTGATATGTATAACGAAAAGAGTGGCAGCCTGGATGAAGACGAGGAGGATGTTGATGTTGACCTCGGTTCTCAGGCATATCAGATATGGAAGAATGCCACTGATGCCAACCCCGAGTTGAAACGTATCATCCCAGCAATACCTAATATTGCTTATTCCACAAAGGCTGCAGGCGACATCAGTGACGATGGTGTCATTACCTATGCTCGGACATACAACGATTTCGACGTTCTTACATGGTTCAACTCCAAGGGAGAGATTGTCAGCCAATCGCAGAAACGCATTCTACAAACAATGGCATGCGCAATCAACGAACCATGCCTCCCCCCTCAAGACAATCATTTGGCGTTGGTAGAGAAGGCTGTAAAAGGCATTAAGAATGAGAACACAAATGTGGGCGGAATACTCGGCAGCCGTTTCAGCACTAAACGCAAGATTTATGAATTGCTGAACCATTATTATGAACAGCCGTTAAACATATTCTATACGCAGGAAAAGAAAGAACTGCTGAAGTTTGCCATCGACCAGATATACAACTATCCGCTGTTGGAAAACTCGAAATTCATTCTTGGAAGAATGATGCGAACCGGCAATGCACACGACGTTATTGTAGACACGGTTATCGAAATGTTTGAGAATGCAAACCTCTGTCGTGTTGATGAAGACAAAATAAAACACAAAGACCCCATCATTATCTGTTCCATGGGATTAAAAGCTTAACGTGATGAAAAGAAACACATTCAATCAGTATATATCTGCATCCGACTTGAAGGGATTGTTCGTCAGTGAGATGTTTTGGAACAATCCTTCGGGTGCTACGCAATTACCTGTTTTGACCATTGACGACACAACCTTCCAGATTGAGGAGATTGCAGAACGAAAAGGCTTTCAGATTTTGCAATGCCATGTAGAAGATATTCCTTCGTCGGCCATGTGCAAGAAGATTGACCATAAGATTCGGAAGAATGCCGAAAACTATATTTGCATCTTTATGGTTCCGGCCACGATGCACCACCTTTGGGTGGCACCCGTAAAGAAAGTGGAGAAGCGCGACATCGTCTTGGTTGAATATGATTCGCTCGACAAAGCGGGGTTCTTGTTTGAGAAGATGGAGGCTCTGTCGTTCACCCTGGAAGACAATCCCACCATTCTAGACATCATAGCGAAGGTGCAGGCGGCATTTCTCATCAACTCAGAGAAAATCACCAAAGACTTCTATGCTGGGTTCAAGAAAGAGCATAGCAACTTCGCTAAATTCATCTCTGGCATTGACGACCATATCGATGACAAGCAGAATAAGAACAAGCAATGGTACGCTTCGGTGATGCTCAATCGCCTGATGTTCTGTTATTTCATTCAGAAAAAGGGTTTCTTGGATGGCGATGTGGATTACCTGCGCAACAAATTAGAGTGGACACGCCAGCAGGATGGCGAAAACCGCTTTTTCAACAAGTTCTATAAAGGCTTTCTTGTCAACCTCTTCCACGATGGGCTTAATGCGCCCAAACACAGCCAAGCATTTGAAGTGGTTTATGGGCGCATTCCTTATCTCAATGGGGGCATGTTTGATGTGCACCAGATAGAACAACAGTACGCCGACCTTGACATTGCCGATGGGGCTTTCATCAGCCTCTTCGATTTCTTCGATAAATGGCATTGGCATCTTGACGACCGCATCACGGCATCAGGACGCGACATCAACCCTGATGTGCTGGGATATATATTCGAGCAATACATCAATGACCGCGCGCAGATGGGTGCCTATTATACCAAGGAAGACATCACGGAGTATATCGCCCGCAACACCATTCTGCCCTTCCTGATGGACAGCGTGAAGCGTAGAGAAGAAAAAATGTTCCGCCCTAATGGCGAGCTGTGGACTTTCTTGCGTGAGAGTGGCGACCAATATATCTTTGATGAAATGAAAAAAGGTGCAGGCCAACCGATACCAGAAAAAATAGCTGTTGGCCTTGACACCACAAAGCCCAACCTATTGGAGCGGCGCGCTCATTGGAACGAACGAACTCCCCTGGCCCTGGCTTTGCCTACGGAAATCTGGCGCGAAACCATCGACCGACTGCAACGCTATCAAAGCATCAAAGCAAAGATTGAAAAGGGAGAAATCAAAGCTATCAACGACTTCATCACCTATAATCTCGACATTCGCCAGTTTGTTGCCGACTATCTTGCGCACACGCAGAACCACTTGTTCATAGAATATTTCTACAATGCTTTGCAACAGGTAACGATACTCGACCCAACATGTGGGTCGGGAGCTTTCCTCTTTGCAGCACTCAACATCCTGGAACCCCTTTACGAGGTTTGCATCAACCGCATGCAAGAGTTCAACGAACAGAATCCCCACCTGTTTACTCGTCAATTACAGGAAATTGCCCATAAGTATCGTTCCAACATTCAATACTTCATCTATAAGAGCATCATTCTCCGCAATCTCTATGGTGTCGACATCATGGTTGAGGCTACGGAGATAGCCAAGCTACGTTTGTTTCTGAAAATGGTGGCTGTGGTAGAGGTTGACAAACGCGACCCCAATTTAGGGCTTGACCCTTTGCCCGACATCGACTTCAACATTCGCTGTGGCAACACGCTTGTGGGTTATGCCACGCAGAAGGAACTGGAGCGCGACTTGGTGCAGGGTGATATGTTTTCCATTGAGATGTTTAAGGCAAAGGTGAATGATGAGATGGACAAGGTGGCGCGCACTTACGACATATTCAAAGACATACAACTGGAACAAACAGAGGACATGGCAGCTTTCAAGCGTGCCAAACATGAGTTGAGGGAAAGGCTCGCCCAGCTCAACGACCTCTTGAATCATAAAATGTTTGGTGCTGTGGGCACTGCCGCCGATTACGAGGCCTGGTATCAGTCGCACCAACCCTTCCACTGGCTTGCCGAGTTCTATGAGATTATCAATGGCCACGGAGGATTTGATGTGATTATTGGGAATCCGCCGTATGTGTCTAAGAGCAAAATTGCTTATTTGTCTAATGAAACTTTTAAGTGTAGTGACTTATACGGATATGTTATCAAGCGTGTATTACAACTTCTATGCCTTTCAGGAACACATGGATTTATTGTAATGCATAATCTTGCTTTTAGTAAAAACTTTGTTGAAGTTCGTAATTTACTAAATAACTTTCATGGTTCGGTATGGTACTCTTTTTATAGCCGAATACCTTCGGGATTATTCTCTGGTGATGTTCGGGTGAGGAATTGCGTTTACTTACTTTCTTCCGTTGGTCGCGAAAAATACACATCGTGCTTGCATCGCTGGTTTAGTGAACAAAGGACTTCACTTTTTACCGCTACCATAAAGTATAATCATTTTGATTATAGTGGGGTGATACCAATGCTTGACTCTGAGTTTATTCAGTCTATCTACGAAAATAAGAGAGGACATAATATAGCAACTTTGGAAGATAACTTTAATGGTAATAGCTTGTATCATAAAAAAGTTGGTTATAATTTCCTTTCTATATCAAATATTATCCCTAACTCTTTCGACTCAAAAGGAAACCAAGTAGAGCAAACAGAATTAGGATGTATTAAATTACAAAAAGAATATAGTAAGTTCGTTCAACTTCTAAGTTGTGGCAAGTTTTTCTTATCCAAATGGTTGACATACGGAGACGATTTTCACTTAACGGTTAAAGATATAACATCTTTCTCTTTTCCATTTGATGAAATAAACATTACTGATAAGAATATCTTAGAATCCTTATACGAGGAATTTTGTAAGAACCTGCCGTCAACAATACAATATAAGCTTAATGCAGGAATCAAAGTTGGAACTTTCAACACTTCTATTCTATGGGATATTACAGATAAAAGCGATATGATATTTCTATCTTATTTAACCGACAACTATCTTTTGGTGCATGAGGTAATAGAAAATCATATTGCAAAATGTGTTATTAGCGACAAATGAATAAAAGAAAATATAATATGCCTCATCAATGCCATTGAATTGGGGATAAAGTAAACAATGAAGTCATCTAGACTTTTCCCTCTTTCTTATCTTTTTCAGGAAAATCAGTAT
>CAJPTO010000032.1 GCA_905373605.1 uncultured Prevotella sp. | reverse complement strand
AGCCGCAAGAAACTAACGATTACGCTTGGCGTCAAAGCTGCCGAAACCGATTGGGTGATTATCATGGAACCCACCTGCGTTCCCACTTCCGACAAGTGGCTTCATGCTGTGGCTTCTTGCCTAACTCCCGACAAACGCCTTGTGGTTGGCTATACAGCTCTTGACAACGAAGCCAAAACTTCTTGGCGCATGCAGATGCTTCGCTCCTGTTTCTACATCCTCACACGTAGTTTGAAAGGCAAACCCTATTGCCATGCTGGTGGTTTTGTGGCTATACGCAAAGCCGACTTCATGAAACGCGACGGTTTCTCGGGAAACCTCAACCTTCTGCGCGGGGAATACGATTTCTTGGTGAACAAGTTCGGCCAAAACAGCAACGCCATAGCCTTGGCATTGCATCCCGATGCCTTTACTACAACCAAAGCTCCCACAGCCAAAGAATGGCGTAACCACCACCTATTCTTCTGGGAAACGCGCAAATACCTTCAGGGAGGAGGGGTTGTTAGGTTCCTTTTCAACATGGACAACACCATGCTTTACCTCAACTACATTGTTGTTGTCCTTTGCTTGGCTTACGCTTCGATAGAACAACGCTGGGCTATCTTGTCGTTGGCAGCCCTAAATCTGCTGTTAACCATCTTGTTTCGCATTCTTTTTGCACGCAAGGCGATTAAGGTTTTCAATGCCAACATTCACGCTTGGCGCGTGATTGGCTTCGAACTGATGGTGCCTTGGCGTAAAATGCGCTCGTATTTTAGATACGTCAAAACAGACAAATACGACTTCACAAGCCACAAACTATAAGCAATGAAAGTGTTGGTGTACATATCTAAAGGTGTTTCAGATGCTGACAGACAGTATCTGACAGACCTTTTTAGCCTTATAAACACCAATTTAACCATTGTCGTGACGAACGATATACCAATTCTCCGCCACGATTTCTCGCTCTTTCACCTCATTGGTTGCTGGGATGCCAAAACGCTTTTGCTCTACAACCTGTCGCTGCGCACCCACACGCCCGTGGTGCTCTCGCCCTTTGGCGAGCTCAATCCCTGGCGCATTCGCAGTTTGTCGTTGCCCAAGAGGATGATAATGACCATGCCTGTTAAGCGAATGTTAGGTGGAGTAGGGGTGTTGCACGCGTGCGGACAGCTCGAAAGTGAAACCTTGAAACGGCGCACCAACAACGCAAACATTGTCAGAATAGACAATCCGCGCATTAGCAAAGCCGTTGAATTCAGCGATGCGGCCAACCAATTCCTGCGCATGTATAACAAAACGCTCAACACCTGGCCCTCATCAATGCTAACCCAAGCCGACTTGGAACTCACCGGACTGCTCGTCCTTGCTGGCGTAGACCCCGAGATGTTCGGCATCATGGACCTGCGTAGCGATGCCATCGAAGCACTGAGCACGCCTCATTGGCGATTTATCTTGATGTATGCCGCGCAAGAACGGGTGCTCGACATGGTGAGAAAAGGGCTTGAAACACTGAAAGCAGAAACGCCTTCGACCGACCTTTCGGGCTTCGAAACATTCTCGTTCGACCCCATACCCGAAGACAGCTCACTCGAAAACGATGAACAACAGGAAGAAGCAGACGAGCAAACGACCGATGATGACGCCCCCAACAACGACCCCACCATCGGCGTTATTGTTGACAATGTGCGCGCCTTGTACGAATCGCTCCCTAAAGACACGGCTCATCTGCAGCTCTTGACAAACCTTTATGCCAGTCTTCGCCTCAATGATTATGATGAGCAGATGCTTGTTAAAGCACTGAACGCCGAAAGGCTGCTGCCATTTTTCAGACGGGCAGAGGGCGTTATGCACCGCTTGTTGAAGCTTCCCGAAGGATTTATGCCCACACCGCCGCTCGAAGACAACCGGACAGCGTGGCTAACAACTAAAATAACTAAGGTTTACAAACAATGAAAAAGAAGAAATACGAAATAGAACGCGACCTGCGCTACCTCACACTCCTTGCGCAATCATTCCCCACTGTGGCAGAAGCAAGTACGGAAATCATCAACCTGGAGGCCATTTTGAACCTACCCAAAGGCACAGAGCATTTCTTGGCCGACCTGCATGGCGAGTATGAAGCCTTTCAACACGTGCTGAAAAACGCCTCGGGAAACATCAAACGCAAGGTGAACGAAATATTTGGCAACACTTTGCGCGAGGCTGAGAAACGCGAACTCTGCACCCTGATTTATTATCCCGAGCAAAAGCTGGAATTGGTAAAGGAGAGTGAAACCGACATCAACGACTGGTATCACATCACCATTCATCAACTTGTTAGCGTATGCCGTGATGTCTCGAGCAAGTACACGCGTTCGAAAGTGCGCAAAAGCCTGCCCAGCGACTTCCAATACATCATCCAAGAACTGCTGCACGAACGTGTGGACGACTCCAACAAGGCCGCTTACGTAAACGTCATCATCGAAACCATCATCAGTACTGGCCGTGCCGACTACTTCATCGTGGCCATCTGCAACGTTATTCAACGCTTGGCCATCGACCAACTGCACATTCTCGGCGACATATACGACCGCGGACCGGGTGCACACATCATCATGGACACGATGGAACGCTATCACAGCTGGGACATACAATGGGGTAATCACGACATGCTTTGGATGGGTGCGGCCGCTGGCAACGTGGCTTGCATCTGCAATGTGATACGCCTTTCGCTGCGTTATGCCAATCTCACCACACTTGAAGACGGATACGGCATCAACCTTGTGCCCCTTGCAACATTCGCAATGGAGACCTATGGCAACACCGTTTGCAAGGAGTTTGTGCCAAAAAGCAGCGGCGAGGCGGCCAAACTGGACGAAAAATCACTGCGCTTAACGGCTTTAATGCACAAGGCCATCGCCGTAATTCAGTTTAAGGTAGAGGCACAACTCTTTGAGAAACACCCACATTGGCGCATGGCAGACAGGGCTTTGCTGCGCAACATCGATTATGAAAAGGGCGTTATTACACTTGAAGGAAAGCAATATCAACTCACGAGCAACGAGTTTCCCACGGTGAACCCCGTCAATCCGCTTGAGCTGACACCCGAGGAAAAGACGCTTGCCGAACGTCTACGCCACTCTTTCAAGGTGTGCGAAAAGCTTCAACGCCACGTTCGCTTGCTTTTGCAGCATGGTTGCATGTACGCCGTGTACAACAACAACTTGCTTTTCCACGCCTCTGTTCCGCTAAACGAAGACGGGACGCTGAAAGAGGTGGAGGTGATGCCCGAGCAAACCTTTGCAGGGCGAGCGTTGATGCACAACATTGGCATGCTGGTTCGCACGGCTTATCAAAAGGATGCAGAGCCAGAAGAACGCGATTATGCCATCGATTACTTCCTTTATCTGTGGTGTGGACCCGACTCTCCGCTCTTCGACAAGTCGAAAATGGCCACCTTCGAACGCTATTTCATTGCCGAAAAGGAAACACATAAGGAGCAAAAAGGCAACTATTTTAGGCTGCGCGATGATGAAACGGTGGTGGATAGCATCATGGATGCATTCGACGTTAAAGGGGAGAACAGACACATCATCAACGGACATGTGCCTGTGCATGTTGCAAATGGCGAAAATCCCATTAAGGCAAACGGCAAACTGATGGTCATCGATGGTGGCTTTTCAGAAGCCTACCACAAGGAAACGGGCATCGCTGGCTACACGTTGGTGTATCATAGCCGAGGATTTCAGCTCGTACAGCACGAACCTTTCTCCAGTGCAATGGATGCCATTCGCACAGGTAGCGACATTAAGAGTACCACACAGATAATAGAAATGTCGTCGCATAGAATGCTTGTGGCCGATACCGACAAGGGTGTTGAACTTAACAAGCAAGTGGCCGACCTTGAAGAATTGCTCTATGCCTATAGGCATGGCATCATCAAGGAAGAGGAACGGAAGAAACAACTTTAGCGTGTTGGAGAACCCTAACTATCCTACAGCTCGTCTACATTCATCAACTTGCCCACAATTTGCATCAAGTCATGTTGCTAAGCGTGTCAAGGGGCGAAACTAAGCGAATAAAATAGCACAGCTACGTGCATCATTTAGCATTACGTCCCTTTAAAGAAAGCAGCCTCATCTTCACATGGTTTTGGCATCCTATGTAACAAACATGTGAACTGGGGAGATGATTTTGGCTGTGGGAAAATGAAATGGAAGAAACAACATTTCTTACGAAAACAATAAAAGCCGCACCATGTTTGGAGCGGCTTTTTTCGTGTTTGGTCATTCTTAAGCTGAATGAGGTTTGCTACAAAGCAGTAAATGCGGCAAAGAAGCCGAAAAGAACGCCAGGCGAATTGGCTAACACCAAAGGCCAATCGCGTTTTTCTTTGAACAAACCATAACATACCCACAGCGTGCAGTTGATGCCTGCCATGAAAGGTTGGATGAACGAACCCTTATTGCCGTTCAAGTTTTCTTGTATCTGTGGGAAATAAAACACATACATCAGGATGGAAGTGCACATGCCAACCCATCCTACATAACCGAAAAATTTTTCTCTTGTCATCTCTATTCTTCTATTGTTGGTGGTGCAAAGGTATTGATTTTCTTTTAAACTGCTGAAAAATGTTCCGATTAATTGTAATTTCAACAGCAGTCAGGTTGTTATGTAGAAATGTAACACGCTGATTGTCATCTCATTGTTAATAATGAGTGCTTGTTTTGATTTTGTTGATGGCCTCATCTGGCTGGAAAGCGAAAGGTAAATAGGAAAAGACATTACTCTCGACAACAACTTGACTACAGATGGGCTAGGGGCTATTCCCAATTCTTACTCGTGGTGATAAGGCTCGCCCTTAAGAATTGTGCAGGCGCGATAAAGCTGTTCGGTGAAGATAAGCCGCACCATCTGGTGCGAAAAGGTCATTTTCGAGAGGCTTATCTTCTCGTTTGCACGCGCATAAACAGCTTCGCTAAACCCGTAGGGGCCGCCAATGGCAAATACCAGTCGGCGTGCCGCGTGCTGTTTTCGTTCCAACCATTGTGCAAACTCCATGCTGCGCAATTCCTTTCCATGCTCATCGAGCAACACCAGGTGGTCGTCTGCCTGCAACTTCTTCAAAACCAGTTCGCCCTCGGCCTCCTTTTGTTGGTTGGCAGAGAGGTTCTTGGTGTTCTTCAGCTCGGGAATAACGCTGATGTTGAACGGGATGTAATGGGCAATACGCTTGGCATAGTCGGCAATGCCGGCCACAAAAACGCTGTTTGCCGTTTTCCCAACAAGCAATAGTTCTACCTTCATGTCTATGCCGCCTTGTCTTCCGATTGCTTGTAGGTGTGCTTCCGCTTAGGGTTCATGGGAAACCATCCGCGTTCCACCCGCTTTTTCTGCTCGAGCAACTCGCCGATTGACCACAGGAACGATGCCCCGATAACGCCAAGGATGGAAGAAACAATGACGTTGGCCACCAAAACCGCGGCCAAAATGGTGACAATGCCCAACACAAGGAATGCCCACCAAGGGCGAGTGCCCCAATAATACTCCACTTTTATGACAATGGGATGGAAAAATCCAATGATAAGGAATGTGGATACCGCTATGATAATGCCTGTGAAATAAAATTCCATAATGCGAAAGGAATGTTGATTTTTATTGTTGATTTGCTAAATATATGTGCAAAAGTAGCTAAAATATGTGTACGCCCCAAACAAATGTTCCTGTTACTTGCGTTTTTCCTATTTTTATAGGAGCAAAAAATGCGTTCGAAAATATTTTTTTATTATCTTTGCCATGCTGATAACAGCAACGTTGTCTGCCTTAGCGTGGAACATAAATTTAATATACTAATTTATAGATTATGGAGAATAACGCTCAACTGATAGCTCAATGTGAGGCAAAAGCCGAGCAATGGCTGGCTCCCGAGTTTGACGAACAAACCCGGAACGAAGTGAAACAAATGATGGAAAACGCCGACAAGACCCCACTTATCGACGCTTTCTATAAAGACTTGGAATTTGGAACGGGCGGTTTGCGTGGCATCATGGGTGCTGGCAGCAACCGAATGAACATCTACACCGTGGGCATGGCCACACAGGGATTGGCCAATTACCTGAAAAAGAATTTTGCCAACCTGCCGCTTATCAAGGTGGCTGTTTGCCACGACTGCCGAAACAACAGCCGCTTGTTTGCCGAAACGGTGGCCAACATCTTCTCGGCCAATGGCATCAAGGCCTATTTGTTCGACGACATGCGCCCAACTCCCGAGTGTTCGTTTGCCATCAGGCATTTCGGATGCCAAAGTGGCGTGAACATCACGGCGAGTCACAACCCCAGGGAATACAACGGATACAAGGCCTACTGGGAAGATGGCGCGCAAGTGCTGGCTCCGCACGACAAGGGCATCATCGATGAGGTGAACAAAGTGAAAGTGGCCGACGTGAAGTTCAAGGGTAATCCCGAACTGATTGAAATCATCGGCGAAGAGGTTGATAAGATTTACCTCGACATGGTGAAGACCATCAGCATCGACCCTGCCGTTATCCAGCGACAGAAAGACCTCAAAATCGTTTACACACCGCTGCATGGAACAGGCATGATGCTTATTCCGCGTTCACTTAAATTGTGGGGCTTTGAAAACGTTCATTGCGTGAAAGAACAGATGGTAAAGAGCGGCGACTTCCCAACGGTGGTGAGTCCGAACCCCGAAAACGGCGAGGCTTTGACCCTTGCACTGCGTGATGCCAAGGAGATTGATGCCGACATCGTGATGGCTTCCGACCCCGATGCCGACCGTGTGGGCATGGCTTGCAAGAATGACAAGGGCGAATGGGTGCTCATCAACGGCAACCAAACATGCCTTTTGTTCCTCTATTACATCATCACCAATCGTATCAAGACGGGTAAGATGAAGCCTAACGACTTCATTGTGAAAACCATTGTCACCACAGAGGTTATCAAGAAGATTGCCGATAAGAACCATATCGAGATGCGCGACTGCTACACAGGCTTCAAATGGATTGCCAATGAGATACGCAAGTCGGAGGGTAAACAGCAATACATCGGCGGCGGTGAAGAAAGTTATGGCTTCATGGCCCAAGACTTTGTGCGCGATAAGGATGCCGTTTCGGCTTGCTCGCTCCTTGCTGAGATATGTGCTTACGCCAAAGACCAAGGCAAAACGCTTTACGAACTGTTGATGGACATCTACCTGGAGTATGGCTTCTCTAAGGAGTTTACCATCAATGTGGTGAAGCCGGGCAAGAGTGGTGCCGACGAAATAAAGGCAATGATGGAAAATTACCGCAACAACCCACCCAAAGAGATTGCTGGCTCGAAAGTGGTTATCACCAAAGACTACAAGACTTTGGAGCAAACCGATGCCAACGGCGTGGTAACAAAACTCGACATGCCCGAAACGAGCAACGTGCTGCAATGGTTCTGCGAGGATGGAACAAAGGTTTCTGTACGCCCATCTGGCACAGAACCCAAGATTAAGTTCTACCTCGAAGTGAAGGGAGAAATGAAATGCACGGGTTGTTACGAGCGTTGCACCAAAGAAGCTGACGAGAAAATTGAGGAAATCAAGAAGTCGTTGGGCTTGTAATGATTGATGTGCATGCTGCCTGAATGTTTTATATAAGGACGATATTCATTCAATGAAATGTGAATTCCTAAGAAGGAAACAGTAGATGTAGCATAAGAAATCCCCAATTCTTCATTGTGGGAGATTGGGGATTTCATTTGCTACTTCACAATTTAGGCTATATGGCCAAAAAATAAATTGCTTTTTGAAACAATAACCTTTGCATAAGCACGCATTTGCCTCCACATTGCCCGGCTACCAGCAATTGGTAGCCATCGTACCAGCATTTTGTAGCCATCATACCAGAGGCTGGTAGCCACCATACCTGCGACTGGTAGCTGCAATACCAGCAGCATGGTACGGATAAGAATGTGCATAATCGTTGGCAAACGAAGCTATAAAACCAAAGTTCTTTTGGCTATAGCTCAAAGTCCTAACCTTTCAATGCCAACTCATTTATATTATCTTTCTATGAACCTTTTTATGCAGAAAGCCATTACAACCTTGATATTACTCGTTTATTGGGCATCTGCCTTTGCCTATGTGGTTAAGGGCAAAGTGATAGATGCTGCAGGCAAGCCAATACAACATGCAATTGTAGCAGGGCGAAATGCTGTTGATGAGGTGGTTTTTGAAATACAGACAAACCAAACGGGACTATTTACCTCCTCCGAAGTGAACGATTCTACATTATCCATCGCGATTTCGAAAGATACATTTGAAACGGTGAAGATTGATGTGTTGGGAACTTCCAACTTGTTTGTGGATTTAGGCACGATAACGCTTTTCGAACGTCAAGTTACGTTAGGCGATGTCGTGGTAACTGGCCAATCTGTTATGCATAAACCAGGCCGATACATCATCATCCCATCGAGAATAGAGTTGGAACAGTCGGCAAACGGTTTGTCTTTGCTCAACGCTTTGCAACACAAATTGCCGGGCTTAACCGTTAACGAGGTGCTGCAAACGGTGCAGGTAGACAATGCCACACCTGTGTTTAAAGTCAACGGAAAGCTCTGTGAACTAAGCAAGGTGCTATCATTGAACCCCAAAAGCGTTTTGCGCATAGAATATAGCGACACTCCCGACTTACGATATGATGGACGAAGCGTGATAAACATCATCTTAAATCCCCAGCAAAATGGCGGTTCGGTGATGGCAAATGTGCTTGCTGGTGTAACTACGGGCTTTCTAAACGGGAATGTTGGCATTGATTATCATCATGGAAAGTCGGAATGGGAATTGAACTATGCAGCCAATTGGCGCGATTACGACAAGCGAGAGATTAGTTCTAGAGGAGCGTTTATCGGCAGAGACACCCCAGTGGAGAGAGAACGAATAGGCTTGCCTGGCGACTTTAACTATCTGAGCAACGAACTGTCTGTTGCCTACACCTATACACACAGCCCCAATACCCTGTTCGCAACTAGGGTGGGACTTGGTTTTGAGGACCAGAAAATAAGCGAAAACTCCGTAAACGTGCAACGCTATAAGAGCGACATCTCTCGTTATGAGAACCATACCCGTTGGAAACTGGGTTTCGTTTCGCCTAATTTCGACTTGTTCTTCCGCAAGCAAATAGACAAAAGCCAATATCTGGAAGCTAACGTTTATGGCCGCCGTTCGTCGGGCAATTACGACAGAGATTACTTAAACGTGCATGCCAATCCATTGAAAAACGATACCTTGATAAGCGCAACAGATAATAAATCGTGGCGCATAGGGACCGACATCATGTACGCTAAAACATTCAAAAGCCTAATGACCAGCGTGGGAATACAAGATTATTATAACGCAACAGACAATGTGCAGGTGGAGAATGGCAGACTAAACCGCGTCACGATAGACCAAAACCGATTGACGGCTTATACCCAAATTGTAGGAAGAGCCGGACAACTGAATTATGGGCTGAATGTGAGTGCCATCTATAACCATGCCAATAACAATGCCTATAAAACCAATGCCCTGCGAATAAAAGTGAATGTCAATGCCAACTATGCCTTTTCGCCCAATTGGTCGCTCAACTATTTGCTCATGCTTAACCCGTCGTTGCCCAGTATCTCACAGCAATCGGAACTGATACAGGTGATAGACGACATCTCCATTAGGCAAGGAAATCCCGACTTGAAGCCGACTACTTATCTGCGAAACAGACTTTACTTGCGCTTTGCCAAAGGCAAATTCTCATCTACGCTATGGGCCTCGCACAGCAGAACACATAACCCCATCTACTACATGTACAGCTATATTGGCGATGCTTCGAACCCTTATTACAACATGTTTTTAAGCAAAGCCATAAACGGGCGGGCTACTGACCAGCTAAACCTGGAACTGGAGATGTCTGCACAAGAACTATTTGGCTTTGTCACGTTATGGGGAAACGTAGGATGGGACAACTCTCGTGTACAAATGCCTCTTGCAAACCACACACGAAGACGCTTTTATGGTTCTTTGAGAGGGACTATGTACTTCGGAAATTGGGTGATTTCTGCTAACTATGAGGTTGAACCTAAGTTTGAACTGGCAGGAAACACCTATCATTCAAGCGAGAGATGGAACAACGTGAAGGTGCAATACCATTGCAAAAACTGGTATTTTTCGATAACAGCCGCAAACCTGTTCACCCACCGAGGCGCAAAATATGAACGCATAACTGTGTCGGATGTTCATCCCGAACATCATATACAGAGCATCAGAGACAATGCAAACATGGTTTTGTTGGGCGCAACATATAGGCTAAACTACGGCAAGGGCAAAGATAAAGCCAAACGAACATTGAACAATGGAGGTTTGGAAAAAGGGGTGGATGTGTTCTATTAAGAGGCTTCATGAACTTTTCAATTAGTAGTTCATCGCTGTAAGATGATAAGATAAGATTGAATGAACCCGCTCTAAAACTCTGATTTTCAAGAAATGAACAGTCTTATTGACTTGGCTGTCTTCTTTTTCGGCATAAACACCATAGATAAAACTTGTATGATGATGAAAAGAATGGCACACGAGCCTGAATGCCAAAGCCTGGTTGTGATGAACAAAGATGATGGGATAGAGAACACTTTTTGTTATCAGCTATTTGAACTAGGCGAATTTGATGAGATTAAGATGCAAGAACTGGTAGACTATGCATCACTAAAGGCGTTGGATGATAATGAAAAAGATGTGTTGAAATGGATAATTCATGGCATTAACAGTTGCTTTATGTATCATAAAGATGCCAACGATTATTATTTGATACGGAACTACTCAAAGGAGATTGAGGAAAGATGGCGCGTGGAATGGGAAATAAAGCTTAATGCCGTATTGAAATAACAATATTCTCTGTAACTTTGCCGAGCCTAAGCCGCATGTGTTGCTTATAAGTCTAATTTTTTGCATACGGCTAGGGGCAAATGCAAACAGGAAAAAATGGAAAATCAATTTAGCAGAACCCAAATGCTCATCGGTCATGATGCAGTGGAACGACTCAAAGGCTGCAAAGTGGCCGTGTTTGGTGTTGGTGGAGTGGGGGGATATGCCGTGGAAGTGCTGGCGCGGAGCGGCGTTGGAGGCATTGATGTGTTTGATGCAGACACGGTTAACATAACCAACCTGAACAGACAAGTGATTGCCTTGCACTCTACTCTCGAAGAAGCGAAGGTTGATGTGATAGAAAAACGCATCAAAGACATTAATCCCACATGCATGGTGGGCAAGTATAAGATTTTTTACTTGCCGGAAAATGCCGATGAGATAGACTTGAAACAATATGATTATGTGGTGGACTGCATCGACACCATCACGGCAAAGATTGAGTTGATAAGGCGTTGCAAGCAGCTTGATGTGCCCATCATCTCGAGCATGGGAGCCGCAAACAAGTTGGATGCAACGGCGTTTCGTGTGGCCGACATATCGAAAACCACGATGGACCCGTTGGCGAAGGTGATAAGGAAGAAGCTTAGAGCCTTGGGCATTGTTGGTGTTAAGGTGGTGTTCAGTGAGGAGAAACCATTGAAACCGATGGTGATGGCTGACACGCAAGGGGCGGATGTACAAACCGGTGATGATGAAGAAGATGCCAAAGCGGACGAAGCGAAGCCTAAAGGCAAGAACAGCGTGCCTGCAAGTAACGCTTTCGTGCCTGCTGCAGCTGGTATTGTGGTGGGTGGAGAAGTGGTTAAAGACCTGATAGGGTGGGAAAATTCCACCCGGGATGACGCAAAATGTTAGTACGCTTGCCATCTGGTGGTGATTGTTTTTTCAGGTGTACCCACACTCTGGTATAATTGTTGACGATGCAAGCCAAGCAAGTGAAAGGTATAAAGTGCGCTCTGTGTATCCAAATCGTGGGCTTAAGACTGGCACGAAGAAATATATCAGCAGCTTTCTCGCCTTTTTACCCGGTGTCGGGAACTCCCATTACCAGACGCAGGTGCTTATGCTACAATTCATAGAATGCTTACTTTTTTCTCAACGAAAGACGATGATCCGCTAAGCTCTTGCAATTTCTCTTCAAGGTTATCGTTTTGTTGTAAGCTCATCTTCTTTCTGATGTTTCCGCGCACCGTGCTGATGTTAGATGTTGTTTTGCTCATGATGAGTGCAATTTCGCTGAGTGTTTTGCCTTCCACCACCAGTCTAGCCACTTCCAGCTCGGTACGCGTCAGCGTTGGAAACTTGTTGCTTAATACCATGTGTTGCGCGTCTCGCTTTTTTTTCAGCACCATAGCGGCCAATATGAGGTTGTGTTTTGATTGTTCATTTAGTTGGCTCAAAAGCTTTTCAATGTTATTGCTGTCCGGGTCTTTTGTGCGACAAAGTTTAAGGTAAGCGATAAGTTCATTTTGGCTCATGTTGAAAGCTTTGAGAATTGAGTTTTGTGTGGCTTCGTAGTCCTTGTTTTCTTTTTGCATGCTATTTATTGCGCGCTGGCTAACGTAGGCAAGTGCGCAAGTGAAGAGGCACAGCAAGATGAACAAGCTGGCAATTTGCCTACTGATGGCAGCATCATCGTAGAGTATGGTTGTCACCATGATTAGAATGTTCATTATTGTCACCACAAGGGGTATCTTTGGGATGAACCCCAACGTGAGATAAAGCAAGATGGTGAACGACCCCACTTGGTAATAAACCACCATCGTTTCGTAACCCACTGGTTTATATATAATGTGAAAGCCTATTCGGACCATCTCAATGAACTGGGCGGCGATGGCGAAGATGCTAAATGCCGCAGTAAGCGACAATTTGCGGCGTAGATACAACACAACCATTAGGATGCATAGGCCAAGAAGTGTGAAAGAGACCATCTGTAGAAAGGGATGCAGAATGCCTATGCACCCAGTGAGATTAAGCGTGGTGAACACGATAAGTTGCAATGCACCTGCAAAAAAAACAAAGAAACGCAATCGCTCTTCCCTGTCTGTGCTGTGTGTACTCACAAAATGTTGGAATTGTTCAGTAAAAGCCTTCATTCTGATTTGTGGTTAATGTAAGATTTCTTTTTGTCTCATTATAGTGTAGCCGTGTTGCGCCTGTTTGTGCCACATTTGCGCACCGTTCGGCCTTTTAGTTTGCAACCCTGTGCCCTTACTAACTGCACGATAAGTTTGCTGTTGTGGGTTATCCCTTGTGTAGGCAATGTCGGCGTAGGGTTAGTTGTTTCTTTTTGAGGATTATTTCGTTCTCTGTCAATTCTGTTTTGTGGTGAAGCTTCAATTAGGCGTGTCAATTACTTGCTGCACTTTGGCAAAGTTATAAATAAATATTGATATTAACTAAAGTTAAGGCTAAAAAAGTTGATGTGTATCCAAAAAAGCGGTTTTATAGCTTTGTTTGTCGACGCGCATGCACAATATGCCCCTAAAAGGTGTTGAAATTCGGACAAGTAGATGTGTATGCATGTCAAATAGAAGTTGCCAATGTTCAGTAAAGGGTAGTGAACAGTGCCGGCAGTCTAGCTTTTTTGCGTTTGCGTTTGGATTTATTTTCATCAAAATCTTTCAGTCGCGCCTTGCTTCTGCTTCCAAAGTCGAGCGGAAATGCTAAGCTCCACCCGTTGGCGGAATGAATTTAGAACATACTTTATTTATGCCTAAGGGTTTGTACTCGTGAAATGCTGCCCCATAATAACCACGTAAGCACGGCATTGGTTGCCGTGCTTACGTGGTTGGGGAGGGTCGTTTGTAGGCTTAAAAAGCGTCGCGTGTGTGTCTTCCACTGCCGAAAGGCCTCCGGCCGCCAGGCCCAACACCTGGAGGAGGACCACCTGGACCATCTCCATCGGGGCGGCGATTGCGCATCTGTTGACGAGCATCTTTACCGCCAAAGAGGTTGAGGCGATAAACAACGTGCAACATGGCGTAGCTGTTGATGCTGTTATATTCGGTGTCGGTGCGCTGATAGGCATTGACGGAACGCGAAAAATTGCTCTGTTGGCGCAGAATGTCGTAGAACTGTAGGCTCACGCTAAGCGGACTGCCTTTGAGGAAACTTTGCGAAAGTTGGGCGTTCCACACCAGTTCGTTGGTGTTCAGTGCACGGTCGGCATATCCTCGACGGCTGTTTTGGTGCAAGTCGGTAGAGAGCTGCATGCCCCAGGGAAGGTTGAAGTTGAGCGTTGCGCCGTAAGCAAACTGCCAGGTATTAAGGTCGTTTTGCAGTTGCAGCTTGTTTTTAGAGTGGGCATAGGTGAAAGAGCCGTCTAGTTCCAATTCGAGCCAACTGATGCGGAAACTGGTGGCCAAGCGTTCGGAAAGGCTTAGCGAGCGAGTAACGTTGCGTTGCGAGCCTGATGTGGGGTTCAGACTAACATAGCCCACGTAATTGTTGTAACCAAGGTTGGTGAAGGTGTTGACGTTGAACACACCAGCCGTGTCGATGGCCGTGTTGAACATCAGTCCGCCGTTTACGTTCCAGTTGCCGTTGATGTTGTCTGGTTGTGTTGTTCGTCCACCTGTTGTTTCATTGTAGGTAACGCGGTTGCTTACGGCGTTTCGCGTATTGCTGTATTCCAGAAACGACATGTAGGCTTGCTGCCGGCGTTCCTTGTATCCGTTGTAAAAGAAGCGCAGCGAATTGGTAAAGGCTGGTTTAAGTCCTGGATTTCCACGGTGAACATTCAGTGGGTCGCTGTCGTCGACAATGTCCAGGAGGTCTGACATCGAGGGTTGCGAGGTTGTTCCGCGATAGTTGATGCGCAACTGACTGACATCGCTGAACTTATAACGGAACTCGAGCGTGGGTGATACGTTGAATACACGCCGCGTGGTGTCGGCATGTTGTCCCAGATAGGTCTGCGTGAAGTGCGACGATTGTGGCTGTGCCATGAAGCCCACATTAAACTTATAACTTTTACCCACAAAGCGTAGCATCATTTCTAGTTCGTGCGTGTGGTTGGTATAGGCCGAAGAACGGCTCAAACGCTGGTCGAGATACGTTTCGTAGGGGTGTGTGAGCAATGAAAGATAGCTGTTCCAACCTCTATAAAAGGGCGAAGCAGCAGCGAAAAAGTTTTCGCCAAGGTTGCTGAAGTCGAACGTTGAACGGTCGCTGGTGGTGCGGCTGTAGCCATATTTGTATCTGAATTGCAGGTACGTGCCACGCCAAAGCGGTTCGCTGTAGGTGGCTTGGAGGCTATAACTCCATGCCGTTGTGGGCGTAAGGTTATAGCGGTTGGTTTGGTATGTGGAGTCGATACCGGCTGCATTCTTCACTTGAAACAGATGGACATCGCTCAACGAGAGCGACTTGGTGTCGGTGTCGGTGTAGTCAACGTCGGCACGAAGGGTTACATTTCGGCCCCTGGGGTTCAGCCTGCGGTTAAATTGCAGCATTCCGCCCGCTTGTTTACTCTTCGTATAGTTGATGCTGTTTTGCGAACGTGTGTTCACCATCAGACTGTCGGCTGCCAATTGCGCGAAGGCGGCAGAGGAGAGAGGGTCCAAGACGTAGTTGTAGGGGTTGTCATTATAGGTGGCCGACATGCTTGACGTTGTGCCGTCGCTTGCGGAAAGGCTGAACGAAGGGCGAAACATGATGTTGGTAAGCGAGTCGGGTTGCCATTCCAGTCGTCCCCGAGCGTTCCATTGGTTCGCCCGAGAATAGCTTTGGTTAAGGCTGTTGGCGAACGAACCAGCCGTGCTGACGAAGTTTTCGGAGGCCACACGGCTCTGAACATCGCCATCCGAATGGTTCCAACGCAGGCTCCAGTCTATCTTCAACTTGTCTTTTTTCTCGTAATTAAAGTTTGTGCCGAGCATCTTCGAGGCGTTAAGTCCGTTGCGCCCACGGCCGAAGTTGCCGCGTCCGCCACCTCCAGGAAAGCCCATGTCGTTGGTGTTGTTGGCATTGGCAAAGAGCATGGCGCGGTAATCGTCCTTGAAATAAGCCCCCATGACACGGTTGGCATAGCGCGACTCGGTGCCGGCGGATAGGTCTACATTAGAGAACATGCCCTTGTTCATGCCCTGCTTGATGCCGAAGTCTAGTACCGTTTGCTCGTCGCCGTCATCAATACCCGACACCCTGGCGAGGTCGCTGCGCTGGTCGTAGGCCTTAATCTTGTCCACGATGGATGTTGGCAAGTTCTTTAAGGCCGTCTTGGTGTCGCCCGTCATAAACTCTTTGCCGTCTACCAATATCTTTTTCACCTCCTTGCCGTTGATGGTAATCTTGCCATCGTCGCTGATTTGTGCGCCAGGCAGCCGCTTAACCAATTCTTCGATGGTGGAACCCTCGGGTGTCCTGAAGGCTGCCGAGTTGTATACGAAGGTGTCTTCGCGCACCGTAACCTTCACAGCTTGCCCCGTAACAGTGGTTCCTTTGAGCATAATGGCATCTCCATTCATCACGATGTTGCCTAAAGTGAGGTTTTTGCCATCTACGATTTGCAGCTTCTTGAAGTAAGTGATGTAGCCCACGCTCGATATCTTTAGCAAATAGTTTCCGTCGTTGGGGGCGGTTAAGGTAAACTCGCCTTTCTCGTTGGATATTGCTCCACCAACAAAGGTGCTGTCGGCCTTTAATAGTTGAACCGTCGTTTGGGTAACGGCCTCGTGTGTGTCGCGGTCGGTGAGCGTACCGCTGATTTTTCTTTCTTGCGCCTTTGCCACCGCTGCAACAAAGAGCAGCAACAACAATAAACAATACTTATTCATAAACCAAATTTGTTATCAGTTGACGAGTTGACGAGGTTTCTAAAGATTTATGGTCCCAGGGTATTCTAGGGTTACTAGGGTTTCCCGAAGTGCTCATTTCCTTTTTTCTCGCTTCCTTTAACGATATTGACGAGATAAAAATAAAAGGGTTTAACGCCACAAACGTTTTTTTAGGCTGTTTTCTTTGTGGGTTTGGCGGTTTGTCTTACCTTTGTAAAAAGAATAAACCACACATTGACACAATGCAAGAAGTTCTTATTTCAGATAATTTGGAGAGAGATTTGGCACACGCTCTCAACGTCTGTGCACCCGATAAGGTGTTTGTGCTGACAGACGAAACGACAAAACAATTTTGTTGGCCTAAGGTGCAACTGTTTGATTGCATGCACGGTGCCAACGTGATAACCATACCGCCAACCGATGCGCATAAGGACATTGCAACCCTTTCGAGTGTTTGGGAGGCGTTGGTGGAAGGTTGTAGCACGCGCCGTTCGTGCTTGATAAACCTTGGTGGAGGGATGATAACCGACCTGGGTGGCTTTGCTGCCGCCACCTTTAAACGCGGCATCAACTTCATTAACATCCCAACCACGCTGCTGGCAATGGTAGATGCGGCCGTGGGAGGGAAAACTGGCGTGAACTTCAAAGGCTTGAAAAACGAGATTGGCGTGTTCTGCGATGCGCGATTTGTGCTGCTTAACACGCTATTCCTCGACACATTAGACGATGAGAACACGCGCTCCGGCTATGCCGAGATGCTCAAACACGGGCTTATCAGCGATGAAAACATGTGGGCAGAGTTGCTGAACTTCGACCTCGATGCCCCTGATTGGACGCAATTGCAACAGATGGTGGCTCGCTCGGTGCGAGTGAAAGAGGAGGTCGTGGCCAAAGACCCACACGAACAGGGGCTGCGTAAGGCATTAAACCTTGGGCATACCGTGGGCCATGCATTCGAATCGATGGCATTGCATAAGGGAAAACCCGTGTTGCATGGCTATGCCGTGGCCTTTGGGTTGGTGTGCGAACTGTATCTGGCTGCCTTTAAGACGCATTTCCCCACCGGCAAAATGCGACAAACGGTACAGTTCGTCCGCCGTTATTATGGCACATTCCCACTCTCGTGTAACGATTACGACCATCTTATCGAACTGATGCAGCACGACAAGAAAAACACATCGGGCAACATTAACTTCACGCTGTTGGAAGACATCGGCAAGCCCGTCATCAACCAAACGGCTACAACTGAAGAGATAAAGGAGGCGTTGGACTTTTTTAGGGAAGCGATGTGAAGGGGATATTGGCATAGCACAACAGAAGGAAGCTAAAGGATTTGTGGCAGCAATGTGCTAGGAACGTGAGCCGAACGGTAGAAGTATTTAATGTTGACTTAGAATGGGAAAGATAGCAGGATTTGCAATTGTGTTTATCATCTTGGCTTGTAATGGTAAAGCAAAATATGATTTAGGGAAAGAAACGAATGTAAAGTCAAATCCCCAGATTGTGACGTGTGATGAAAGATTGAAAAGACTCATATTGTCATGTTCGAACCTTAAAAATCCTTTCAATGAAAAGAAGATGCATGCGGAAATTGTAGAAGAGGTAGAAAACGGGGACTACCTTATTCGTATGTTCGAATATGGTACAGGCGTTCAATCTACGAGTACACAAGGATGGTTGAAATTGAATGTCAATAAGAGGTCGTTAAAAGACGTAACGCTCGACCCGGATAATCCTGAAGTTCTCAAATTCAACGCCCAACTCTTCAATGATTATGTTGAACACTGCCTGGAAAAGGCGGATGTCCAACAAGACTGTCAGAAGGCTTTCAAAACTGCCTTGGCAAAAAGTAACGAAACATTGCCTTACGATAAGCGTATTGACATAAAGACTGTTGAATATAATCTAATTGAAAGCAAACATTTGAAAGGTGCTTCAGAATATATTTGTGACCAAGGGGACAAACTCAGATACGTACCTTTACCAAACAAAGGCGATGTTTCTTTGATTTTAGTCCCAATGGACTGTGGGGATTTTGACTACCGCTTCTATTTGTTGACGATTAAGAATGATGCCATTATATCAAGCTTGTATGTTGAGGGCATTTGGTATGAACCAGACAATGATGACTCAAAAGAGGTCACATTCTTTAGAATTGATAAAGACTTTTCTGTCAAGGTAAACACAACCTCGTCTGGCTCTATTCAAAAAACTAAAAATTACATGATTAGGGATGATGGTGAAATTATCGAAGAACAATAGCATGATGAAACCCGCTTGCCTATTTTGTTTTGTGTGCACTTAATTTGTTCCACCAAAGTTGAGGAAGAAAGTGTTGCAAGGCTAAAAATGGGATAGCACAACCACCAACACCCCCACTTGAACCACGATTATCATCGGCACGCCATATTTAAACTTTTTGTGTTTCGTTTTATGTCGAAACGCTTTCATGCCACACCATGCACCGATGCTTCCACCTATCACGGCCAAGAGCAAGAGTGTGGCCTCGGGAATGCGCCACTTAGCATGCTTAGCCTTCCACTTGTCGATGCCGAATAGGCAGAAGGTAAGCATGTTTAGGGCGATGAGAGAGGCTAGGACGACAGGTGTTGGCATGACATTTATCGGCCTAATCAAAGATTTTCTTCCAAAGCCACAGCACAACCACAGCACCAGCCACGCAGAATACGAAGTTGGTG
>CAJPTO010000031.1 GCA_905373605.1 uncultured Prevotella sp. | reverse complement strand
GTTCTGTAAGCAGCATGGTTTCGAGCTTATACTGGTAGACGTGGGCGTTGATTACGACCTCTCGCCCTACCCTGCCATTCTAAATCGAAAGATTGCACGCGGCACACGCAACTTTCTTCGCGAGCCTGCCATGACCCAACTGCAAATGGAACAAGCCATAAACATAGGCAAGGAAATGGCGGGAAACTGCAAAGAAAAGGGTTGCAACGTGATTTGCATGGGCGAAATGGGCATCGGCAACACCTCGCCTTCAAGCATCTGGATGAGTTTGCTGGGCAACTTGCCGCTCAACAGCTGCATAGGAAGCGGCTCGGGGCTGGACAACGAAGGCGAAAAGCATAAACTCAAGGTGCTGGAACAAGCCGTGAGCCACTTCAAGCGTCTGCCACTGCCCCACAACGACCCTGCAACCATCATCCAATATTTTGGAGGTTTCGAGATGGTGGCAGCCATCGGGGCGATGCTTCGCGCAGCCGAGTTGCGCATGATGGTGCTGGTAGACGGCTTCATCATGTCGGCTTGCATGCTCGCCGCAAGCAAACTCGCCCCCAATGTGCTAGACTATGCCGTCTTTGGCCATTGCGGCAACGAAAACGGACACAGGAAAATGCTCGACCTGATGCACGCACAACCCATCCTACAACTGGGCATGCGCCTGGGCGAAGGCACGGGTGCGCTCTGTGCTTACCCGCTAATAGAGAGTGCGGTGCTGATGATTAACGAAATGAACAACTTCAAAGATGCGAACATCGACAAATACTTTTAAATGGTACGACCGCCCACTGGCGGCCTACATCTTCTTTACAAGGCTTCCTTTTTGGCGCATTCACCAGCCACCGAAAGCGGCTTACGATTCGGTTGTTGAGTTTTGGCCGCTCACAGGATGGCTAACGGGCGCGCTCATGGGTGCCATCATCTGGTTTGGGGCAAAGGTTATGCCCTTTCCCCTTGCCATCTTGGCGGCCATTGCCGCGCGAATGCTGGTGACAGGGGCATTGCACGAAGACGGGTTGGCCGACTTCTTCGACGGATTTGGCGGTGGCGGAAGAGACCGCAACCGCATTCTTGCCATTATGAAAGACTCGCATATCGGCACCTTTGGCGTGCTTGCACTCATCGTTTACCTTGCCTTGTTCTTCACATGCATGCTTTCGATAGGACCATTTTACGCGGCATGCGTGGCATTTGCCGCCGACCCGTTCTGCAAAATGGTGGCAGGACAAATCACACAGATACTGCCTTATGCCCGAAATGAACAACAATCGAAGGCTCAAACACACTATCGCAAGTTCAACCTCGCAGCCGGACTGTCGCTCATCGTGCAAGGTCTTGCACCCTTTGCCGCGCTTCTCTACGCAGACAGCCATTGGGGTAGCGGACGTTTAGACTGGAACTTCCTCGTGGCAGCCCCATGCCTAACGATGTTTTTCCTCTACATGCTGATGCTTCGCCGAATAAAAGGCTACACGGGTGATTGTTGCGGTGCCGTTTTCCTGCTTTCCGAACTGGCTTTCCACCTCACCGCCGTGGTGCTTCTCACCACTATTGTTAAACCCTAAAACACATTTCATGATGGAAATCATCCTCGTAAGACACACCAGCGTGGCCGTTGACAAGGGCACTTGCTATGGCTGGACCGACGTAGAACTGGCCAACACCTTCGAAGAAGAAGCCAACAAGACCCGAAATGCCCTCCAAGCGCATGGCACATTCGATGCTGCATTCTGCTCGCCACTTAGCCGAGCCACGCGGCTTGCCGCCTTTTGCGGATACGAAAACGCAACTACCGATGCCCGACTGCGCGAAATGCACATGGGCGACTGGGAAATGAAACGTTTCGACGAAATAAAAGACAAGAACCTGCAACGATGGTATGACGACTTCATGAACGTACGCACCACCAACGGCGAGGGATTTCCAGACCTTTATGCACGAGTGGCCGACTTTCTCGACGAACTAAAGACACAAAACCACAAACGCGTGGTGGTTTTCGCACATGGCGGCGTGCTGATTTGCGCCGGCATTTACGCACATATCTTTAAACGCGAAAACGCTTTTGAAAATCTAACCCCGTTTGGAGGACTAATCAAAATCGAAATCTGAAAATTACGCCCAGCACACATCAATACTTCCCATCGTAAAAAAACAACACTTATTTGGACATCCGCAAGCACAACCAACAAAACTTAACCTTTTTTAAACACGCAAAGTAACATTTGTTACCTTTGCGAGCTGCGATTTATGGCTAATTTTGCCTCGCAAACAAAAAACAAAACAACACGAACATGGAACATAAAATGAAAAGTTACCTCCCACCGATGGACCCAGAGAAGCTCAATGCGCTTTTCGAAATAGAGAATGCCTTCAAAGCAGGGCAACTTTCGGCCGATGAAGCACGCCAACAAATAAAGGAACGCGTTGGAAAAGTGAGTGCTTACCACGTGGCTTACATCGAACAAACCATGACCGAAGAAACCAACGATGAGTGTATTCGCGAAGATGTGCACGCCATCATCAACATGCTGGGCGACCAAATAGACAATACAATGCCCAATCTTCCGGCAGACCACCCCATCATGCATTACCTTAAGGAAAACGAGGAAATGAAAAAGCTGCTCTTGGCCGTGGAAGACTTGGTGCAATATCCCATAATAAAGAACCAATGGCTGGAACTTTACGACAAGATTAGCCAATATCCGCTGCACTATAAACGCAAGCAAAACCAGCTTTACCCTGTGCTGGAGCGCAAAGGATTTACAAGACCAACCACCACGATGTGGACTTTCGACGACATGGTGCGCGATGAAATACGCGAAGCCGAACGATTGCTGCGCGAAAACGAGGAAGAAGCTTTCATCAAGCAACAAGAACGCGTGCTGCTTTACGCCCGCGACTTGATGGAAAAAGAAGAGTTCATCCTTTATCCCACGTCAATGGCTCTCATCAGCGAAGAAGAGTTTGAAGACATGAAGAGCGGGGACCAGGAAATTGGCTTTGCTTTCTTCGATGTGGAACACAAACCCGCCGAAACTAAAACCGAAACAAAAGCTCCCGAGCAGGAAAACTTCGCCAACGACCTGCAATCGCTGCTCTCAAAATATGGCTATTCGGCCGGCGGTAGCGAAAAGCTGGATGTTACCACGGGCAAACTGACCCTCGAACAGGTGAACCTCATCTACAAACACCTGCCCATCGACATTTCGTTTGTTGACGAAAACGAGCTGGTTTGCTTCTATTCGGACACCGACCACCGCATTTTCCCACGAAGTAAGAACGTCATCGGCCGCGAAGTGATGAACTGTCACCCCCGAAAAAGCGCACACATCGTTCGCGAAGTGATAGACAAGCTGAGGAGCGGAGAACAAGACAAGGCCGAATTTTGGATTAACAAGCCGGGCCTTTTCATCTATATCATCTATGTGGCTGTGCGAGATAAGGACGGAAAGTTTCGCGGTGTGCTGGAGATGATGCAAGATTGCACGCACATACGTGCATTGGAGGGGTCGCAAACGCTGCTCACATGGAGCAATGGCGATGCACCGGCGGCCAACGAACAGGTAAATGGCGAACAAGATGCGCAAGAAGGAAACAATGAGCCAGAAGACGACGCGGCAACGACAACGCCGATAACAGACATCACGCCGCAAACGCGACTGAAAGACCTCATCAAACAATATCCCGAGCTGAAAAATCGCCTGCCTGAAATCAATCCCAAGTTTAAGATGCTCAACACACCGCTGGGCAAAATCATGATGGGAAAGGCCGATGTGAAAACAATGAGCGAACGTTCGGGCATGCCGCTCAACGAGCTTATCGAAAAGTTGAACGCCCTTATCAGCTAAAACCGCTATTAAGTTCGGGTTAAGGCCGGTTCTAAAACTCGCCCTTGCTGTGTTTTAGTCTTTAGCCGAACAGCTTTCGTTTACGATTGAACGCGCATAGCGCACCAACCATGCTACCGAAAGCGTAAGCGAAATGTGCCAGATAAAAGCAAGAAGAAAAGGCTTTACAGCTTCGTTTGCCAGCAAGTTCGCACACTTTTATCAGTACCAAGCTGCTGGTACTGCGGCTACCACGCACTGGTAGTGCGACTACCAGTCGTTGGTACAATGGCTACCAGACGCTAGTACGATGGCTACCAGACGCTGGTAGCCGAGCAAGGAGGTTGTAAATGCATTCCTTTGCAAAGGTTGTTTCTTGCAAAAGCTAATCTTTTTGGTTATAAAAGCAAAAAGAGAGCAAAGCGCAAACTAATGAAAAGCGATAGACTTTTGGGCGTTCGTTTTTAGAACAAGCCTTTAAGCTACACTCGTCTGCCCACAGAACGCCGCGAAGCGTTACTGTGGGCAGACCATAGCAAGTAGTATAACATCATTATTCAACGCAAAACAATGACGAAGCCTATTCTCGCATTAGCAGCTTTGGGCTTTGTAGCCGCGTCGTGCAACAGCAACAAGACCGAAAATGGCAACAAAGACAACAGCATTTCGCTTATAGGCAAGCGAGCAACACTAAGCAATCCCGACTTAACTGCCAACGTTCATTACCTAAACGACAGCACCATACATTGGAAAACAACGGCAACCAACGACAGCGTTGCCGAACAAACCAATGCGCTAACGCTGAAAAAGGTTGACAACACAAAGTATTTCGCTAACTGGGTAGAGGATGATGGCACCACCGTAAGCCAAATAATAGACCTCGAAAAGAAAACGGTTAAAGCCTTCCTGACGTTCGAAGACAACACAGGCAAACGCGTTTCGCAATTATTGGAGGGCACTTACAAACTGGAAAAGTAAGGCAAACAATTGCTTTTTTAACGACATAGGCTGCAAACAGCAGCCTGTGTCTTCACATATATTTGCAGCCAGACATGGGAAACATAGGCAATAATTTTGTACTTATCACGATTTGCGTTATCTTTGCACCCATATTTCGAAATAAAAACTTTTATATACCAATTCATGAAACAGTACAAGTTAGTGGACAATGTGCTAGGATGGCTCGCTTTTTTTATTGCCGCCTTCGTATATTGCTCTACAATCGAACCCACTGCAAGCTTCTGGGACTGTCCTGAGTTTATAACCACAGGCTACAAGTTGGAAATAGGGCACCCACCTGGGGCACCATTCTTCATGCTCACAGCCAACTTGTTCTCACAATTCGCCAGCGACCCTACGCAAGTTGCGAAGATGGTGAACATCATGAGTGCTTTATTGAGCGCAACAACCATCCTCTTCTTGTTCTGGACCATTACGCATCTCACCCGAAAACTCATCGTAAAAGACTGGAATAGCCTTTCGTTGAGCAAGCTCATCGCCATAGAAGGGTCGGGAATGGTAGGCGCGCTGATCTACACTTTCAGCGACACGTTCTGGTTCAGTGCCGTTGAAGGCGAGGTTTATGCCTACTCTTCGGCTTTCACCGCCATTGTGTTCTGGCTCATACTGAAGTGGGAAGACCACGCCGACGAGCCACATAGCGACCGTTGGCTTGTGCTTATCATGTACATGACAGGGCTTAGCATCGGTGTTCACTTGCTTAACTTGCTCTGCATTCCCGCCATTGTGTTGGTGTTTGTCTATCGCAAGTTCCCCAACATCGAGGTTAAAGGTTCGCTACTTGCCCTCCTTGTTTCCTTCGTTCTTGTGGCAGCCGTGCTCTATGGCGTTGTTCCAGGCATCATCACCGTTGGCGGATGGTTCGAATTGTTCTTTGTAAACACACTTGGCATGCCCTTCAACACGGGCGAAGTGGTATATATCGTGCTTTTGGTGGGCGCAGTGATCTGGGCCATTTACGAAAGCTACCAACAGAAAAGCGAACGAAGGGAGAACATTTCCTTCATCGTAGCCTTCGGATTGCTCGGCGTTCCGTTCTACGGATACGGCTGGTCGGCTTTCTTTATCGGCATCGTTGTTCTCGGCATTCTATATTATGTGCTTCAATACAAGCGCAAAAACGAGATGAAGAAACTGGTTCCACTCATCACATCACGCATGAAAAACACGGTGTTGCTTTGCTTGCTGATGCTGATGATAGGCTATTCCAGCTACGCTGTTATCGTTATCCGTTCGTTGGCTAACCCCCCGATGGACCAAAACTCGCCCGAAGACATCTTCACTTTGGGCTCTTACCTCAGCCGTGACCAATATGGAGACCGCCCATTGCTTTATGGTCAGGCATTCACTTCGCAAATGCAACTAGACCGCGACGGCAACATTTGCAAGCCCCGAGTGAAAGAAGGAGCACCCATCTATCAGCGTAAGGAGAAAGCCAGCAAAGACGAGAAAGACTCTTACTTCGTTGTAAGCCGCAAAAACAAGTATGTCTACGCACAAAACATGCTCTTCCCACGCATGTGGAGCCCACTTCACGCACAATCTTACAACGATTGGCTCGGTGGCATCGACGGTTCGGAAGTGCCTTACGACAGATGCGGAGAAACAATCATGGTTAAGATGCCCAGCCAGATGGACAACATCCGCTTTTTCCTTTCGTATCAGTGCAACTTCATGTATTGGCGGTACTTCATGTGGAACTTTGCCGGCAGGCAAAACGACATGCAAGGCAACGGAGAACTGGAACATGGCAACTGGCTATCGGGCATTAGCTTCATAGACAACGCACGACTGGGCGACCAAAGCAAGATGCCCGACGATCTCAAAGACAACAAAGGGCACAACGTGTACTATTGCTTGCCGCTTTTGCTGGGACTTATCGGCCTATTCTGGCAAGCTTTCCGCGGAAGACGCGGCATCAGGCAGTTCTGGGTGGTGTTC
Organism: uncultured Prevotella sp.; assembly: GCA_905373605.1. Lineage (GTDB taxonomy): Bacteria > Bacteroidota > Bacteroidia > Bacteroidales > Bacteroidaceae > Prevotella. The sequence continues at coordinate 13,563 of CAJPTO010000031.1, read as the reverse complement.
TTCCTGTTCTTCATGACGGGATTGGCCATCGTTATCTACCTTAACCAAACGCCTTCGCAACCTCGTGAACGCGACTATGCCTATGCAGCATCGTTCTATGCCTTTGCCATCTGGTGCGGATTGGGCGTTGCAGCTATCATCGACTTGCTAAAGAAGCGCGTTAAGGTGGAAGGTACCATCATTTCGGCCGTTGTGGCTGTGCTGTGTCTTTTCATTCCCATCCAAATGGCTTCGCAAAACTGGGACGACCACGACCGCAGCCACAGGGATACTTGCAGAGACTTCGGACAAAACTACCTGATGACCCTGCAAGACCAAGGCAATCCCATCATCTTCACCAACGGCGACAACGACACATTCCCCTTGTGGTACAACCAAGAGGTGGAGGGTGTGCGCACCGATGCGCGCGTTTGCAACCTAAGTTACTTGCAAACCGACTGGTACATCGACCAAATGAAGCGTCCGGCCTACAATTCGCCCTCTGTTCCCATCACATGGCCAAGAATTGAGTTCTGTTCGGGTACGAACGAATATGTTGAAGTGGAACCACGAGCCAAGCAAGAGCTGCTCGACTTCTATAAGAACTACCCAGAACAGGCCAAAGCCAAGTATGGCGACAACCCATTTGAGCTGAAAAACATACTCAAATACTGGGTTCGCTCCAAGGATAAGGACAACCACTTCATTCCTACCGACACCGTTTATGTAACAATAGACAAGGAAGCAGTGAAGAAGAGCGGCATGATGATGGCAAGCGACACCATCCCAGACCGCATGGTGATTTCGCTCAAAGGCAAAAACGCCCTGTACAAAGGCGACTTGATGATGCTCGAGATGATTGCACAATGCAATTGGGTGCGTCCTATCTACGTTGCTTCTACCGTCGGGCAGGAGAATTACATGAACCTGGGCGACAACTTTGTGCAAGAGGGAATTGCCAACCGCATCACGCCCTTCACCACAAACAAGGCAGGAGCGAAGAATTTCGATACGCAAAAGACCTACAACAACGTGATGAACCGCTACAGATACGGTGGGTTGTCGCGCAAGGGCGTATACATCGACGAAACAATTATGCGCATGTGCTACACACATCGCCGCATCATGGCGCAGCTGGCACTGCACCTTATAGCCGAGGGCGACAAGCAAAAGGCCAACAAGGTGTTGCAAAAGGCCGAGAAAGAGCTGCCCGCCTACAACATTCCTTACAACTATATGAACGGCGGATTGGACATCGCCAGGGCTTATGCAATGCTCGGACAAACAGCAAAAGCCAAGGAAGTGGCCAACGCAGTGTGGACAAACTCGCAGCAATACCTTAATTGGTACATGTCGCTTGACGGCACTCGATTCGCCAATTCAATGAACGATTGCATGTTCCACATTTACATTCTCAGGCAAGCAGCCGGAGTTATGGCTATGGCCGACAAGAAATTGGCCTCGCAAATGGAAGGAAAGCTGAACATGCTCTTCAAGCAATATCAGGAAAAGGGCGGCGCGATGCCCTTGGAAGAAGAATAAAAATTGAACACCTGTGCGCGTGATGCAGGTGCAACAAGGGGTTGTTCCACCCCACAACAAAGCCTGTGGACAAGGCGAAACGCCCCTGTTGCACCTGCCATAAGCCTAAATGCACCGATTGAAAGATGATAATAGAACAACCCGCAATATGGTTACGTTGGCTTTATCCGCATGCCTTGTGGCGTATGGATAAGCACGACCGTTCTGTTTACCTCACTTTCGACGATGGCCCGATACCCGAATCAACGCCTTTCATCCTCGAAACGTTGGCCAATTTCGGGGCGAAAGCCACATTCTTCATGGTGGGCGAGAACGTGGAAAGGCATCCCGAACTGTACCAACGCATAATAGACGAAGGACACAGGGTGGGAAACCACACCTATAACCACATGGGTGGCGCGAAGCACACCATCAAGACGTACACCGAAAATGCAAAAAAAGCCAGCGAGCTGATACATTCCAACCTCTTCAGGCCGCCGCATGGATGGATGCGCATCAGCCAATATGCATGGCTTAGCAGGCAATACAAGGTGGTGATGTGGGATCTTGTGACGCGCGATTACTCGAAATGGATGACTGCCGAAGACGTGCTTAACAACGTGAAACGCTATGCGCGCAATGGTTCCATCATCACTTTCCACGACTCGCTGAAAAGTATCGACAAACTTCATTTTGCCTTACCGCAGGCGTTAGAATGGTTAAAGGAACAAGGGTATGAGTTTAAGACTTTCGAATGACATCAAAGCCGAGGCCAAACGCCTCGGTTTTTTTGCCTGTGGCATTGCCAAGGCCGCACCCGTTGACCCTAAAACGGCCGAGCAAGTGGGCAAATGGCTCGACAATGGATGTTTTGCCGAGATGGCTTACATGGCCAATTACACCGACAAACGCCTTAACCCCCTGCTGCTAATGCCCGGTTTGAAGTCGATTGTGTGCGTAGCCATGAGCTATGCACCTGCACAACGCATCCCACAAGGCCAATATCAGTTGGCCAGTTATGCCTACGGACAAGACTATCACGAGGTGGTGAAAGGCAAGTTGCGACAACTAGCCGCACATTTCAGCTTCCAACCTTACATTGAAAGCGACACTTCGGCCTGCGATTCCCTGCAAGATGAAAGGCCAATGTTCAGGGTTTTCTGCGACAGTGCTCCCATCCTTGAACGCTACTGGGCAGTAAAAGCAGGCTTGGGATGGACTGGACGCAACCACCAACTCATCATTCCCAAGGCTGGAAGCATGTTCGTGCTAGGCGAATTGTTTCTAAACATCGAGCTAGAATATGATGAGGAAATGCCTAACCGTTGCGGCAACTGCCACAAATGCATAGACATATGCCCAACGAAAGCTCTCGGTACATGGCTAGATACGCAGGGTGAGAAATCTTTCCTCTTCGATGCGCAGCGTTGCTTGTCGTACCAAACCATCGAATATCGCGGCAATTTGCAGCCAAACATAGCCCAAGCTATGGGCGACACCATCTACGGATGCGACAGATGCCAAACCGTTTGCCCTTGGAATGCCCATCCCATTGCCACCAACATTGAGGAAATGGCACCAAAACCCGAACTGATGAACATGACAAGGGAACAATGGCACAACCTTAGCGAAGACGATTATAAGCGACTTTTCAAAGGCAGTGCAGTGAAAAGGGCAAAGTATGCCGGACTGATGCGCAACATCAAGGCGGTGGAAGCTTACCAACAGCAGAAAGCCACGAAGGGGAACGACCCCGACAACACCACAAAAAGCAACAACAACGATAAACAATGAAAGATAAACAAAGCCGGATACATACCCAAAACACGCTGGTTCGCGCCTTTTTCGACGGATTTGCGAACGGTGTTATCGATGCAAATAACCTGAAACAAGGCGAACAACAACCGCTCATCAAGGCATTACTCAACTTTTATGAAAAGGTATCATCCCACTATGCCTTTGTGATGATGCCCATCCTTGGCGTTATTCATCACGAGAGTTTGGAGCAGTTGCAACCCGAACTCGACGCGCAAAGGACGCGAGGCAATGCCGATGTGGCCGGGTTATTCAAGGTGATTTGTGGCGAAGAACGCGTATTCCAAGCTATGGTTAATGCCTATAAGGCCAACTTCGATGCCCTGTTGCGCGGCTCGGTTTTACAAGGCCTAAATAGCGAAACGGATAACGAAGGGGCATCTGAGGGTCATACCAGAACCAACGAGGAACAAAACATCAGGCTTTTGGTGAGAACCATCCTGCGTGCATACAGCTGTGGCCTGCAAACTAAGTCTGCATTACAACAGTTTAAGCAGACAACGGTTATCAGAATGGTGTTAGACAACGTAGACTTGCTGGTGAATGGCAAGCCCACCATTGCACAACATGTGGACAAAGCCAAAGACCTTCACGACTTGTTCTTGGCCGTGGTGCACACCCAAGAGCGATATAATGTTATTCAAGAAGAGCTACAACTCGAAATGGAAAGGCTAACTAAGACAGACAACTGAAAGGTAAAGGGGGCGTTTGCAACCGAAAAAACATGCTAAAGCCTGCTGCTACACAGCAACAAGGCTTTTGTCGTGCGGCTACAAGCACCTTGAACAGACGCTACAAGCGTCTTATAGCCTAACTACAAAAGTCGTGCAACAGCACTACATGCAGCGTTGTACACTCAATCTCGGCACAAAATGCCCTTCATTTAGAGCTTTGTTTGCTGCAACAAGTGTCTTTAAGCAAAACATTATCAATGAAATCCACCCCTTTGGCTGTGCAAAAGCCACGAAGAAACAACACAGCCACATTTGTAAACAAATAATTGGCATCGTAAGCCTGAAACATTTGCTCGCCCATTACTAGCTTCGAAGAAAACGAAATGAAGTTCAACACAACATTATAGTCGAAGGATGTCACAAAATAACCTTCATCAATGCCCCGCTTAATGAAGTCCAGTGCCTCTTGATGGTCCTTTTCTGTCTTGTTTGTAAGATACTTTATTACGCGCGAATACTTAGTCAGCTCACTGAAAAACAATGGGTTAATCGTGGCCATATCAGCCATCTCGCGGTTGTAGACATGGAAAATGATGTCCATCACCGTGTGGCTCTCGTCCTGCGCAAACAGTTGAGAGTCGCGCTTTCTCTCCCTATCCTCACGCATAATGCCATCGAGCAACAACTCTTCCTTGTTGGCATAGAGTTCGTATATCGTGCGCTTAGAGATGCCAAGCTTCGTTGCAATGTCGTCCATGCGCACACTTCGTATGTCACGCTGCTTAAAAGCCTGCATGGATGTTACCAGAATGCGTTCTTTCAACTCTTTGCGATAGGCGGAATATATGTCTTGTTGCTCCATGATTGTCCGTATTTACTCGCAAAGTTACAAAAAATATGATGAACAAATTTTCGTTTTAAGCCTTTTTTACTACCTTTGCGCTGTTTTCAGCGTATAACGTTTATCAATAAATACAACGCTCAAATTAATCACATAAGATGGCAAAAGACGTGAATGGCGAAAAAAGGAACACGCGCCGAGAGCGACTTTGCCTCATTAATCAATTCTGCAAAAATGGTGAAAGTTACCAAAGAAGCTGCATTAAGCTACCATCAGAGTGGACGCCCTGGTAAAATTGAGGTTCGTCCCACCAAACCATACCACACCCAAACAGACCTTAGCTTGGCTTATTCGCCAGGAGTGGCCTACCCATGCTTGGAAATACAAGCCAATCCCGACGATGTTTACAAGTATACCGACAAGGGAAACCTCGTGGCCGTAATCAGTAATGGCACAGCCGTGCTGGGACTTGGCGACATCGGAGCGATGAGCGGCAAGCCTGTTATGGAAGGTAAGGGGCTCTTGTTTAAGATTTACGGCGGCATTGACGTGTTCGACATCGAGCTCGCAGAGAAAGATCCAGAGAAATTCTGCGAAACGGTTGAGAAAATAGCACCTACTTTCGGCGGCATCAACCTCGAAGACATCAAGGCTCCCGAGTGTTTCTACATCGAAGAAAGGCTCAAGAGAACGCTAGACATTCCCGTGATGCACGACGACCAGCACGGAACGGCCATCATTTCGGCTGCCGGACTGAAAAATGCGTTGGAAGTGGCAGGAAAAGACATCAAAAACGTGCGCATCGTTGTTAATGGAGCAGGGGCTGCCGCCATCAGTTGCACCAAACTTTACCTCGCATTGGGGGCGAAAAAAGAAAACGTCGTGATGCTAGACTCTAAGGGAGTTATCTCGTCCGACCGAGAAAACCTGAACGAACAAAAGCGACTCTTCGCCACCGAACGCCGCGACATCCACACCTTAGAAGAAGCAATTAAGGGGGCCGACGTGTTTGTTGGACTCTCTAAAGGCAACATCCTTAGCAAAGAAATGGTGCGTTCGATGGCCGATAAGCCCATTGTGTTCGCCTTGGCAAACCCTGTTCCCGAAATATCTTACGAAGATGCTATGGCTTCGCGCCCCGATGTGCTCATCTCCACGGGGCGTTCCGACTATCCCAACCAAATAAACAACGTCATTGGTTTCCCTTACATCTTCCGTGGAGCATTGGATGTGCATGCCACGGCCATCAACGAGGAGATGAAAATGGCCGCCGTGCACGCCATTGCCGACTTGGCCAAGCAACCTGTTCCCGATGTTGTCAACGACATTTACCGCGTTAACGACCTTACCTTCGGGCCGCTTTACTTCATTCCCAAACCCGTTGACCCCCGACTTATCACCGAAGTGTCGGCCGCTGTGGCCAAAGCGGCCATCGAAAGCGGCGTGGCTAGGAAAACCATCACCAACTGGGAAGCATACAAAAACAGCCTGATGCAACTGCTGGGACAAGAAACGGTGTTTACAAGGAAACTGCACGACACGGCCCGTTTGCAACCTCAACGCGTGGTTTATGCCGAAGGTGGACACCCGTCTATGATGAAAGCGGCCGTGCAAGCCAAGGCCGAAGGCATCTGTTTCCCCATCCTGCTGGGCAACCCCGACCGCATTAACCGACAGGCACAGCGACTGAAACTGGACCTTAGCGGCATTGAAATCATCGACATGCGCGCCGACAAGGAGCAACGCCGCCGCGCAACCTATGCCAAACACTTGGCAGAAAAGTTGGCCAGAAAGGGGTATACCTTCCAAGAAGCGTACGACAAGATGTACGAACGCAACTATTTTGGCATGATGATGGTGGAAAGGGGTGATGCCGATGCCTTCATCACGGGGCTGTACACCAAGTATTCCAACACAATCAAGGTGGCAACAGAGGTGGTTGGCGTTCGTGAAGGCTTCCACACCTTCGGCACTATGCACATCGTTAACTCGCAAAAAGGAACGTATTACATTGCCGACACGCTCATCAACAGGCATCCGGATAACAATTTCCTTGTTGACATCGCCCGATTGAGCGCTGATAAGGTGGAGTTTTTCAATGAAAAGCCCGTAATGGCAATGATTAGTTACTCTAATTTCGGAAGCGACGAGATTGGAAGTCCGCTAAAGGTGCACGAAGCTGTGGATGAACTGCACGCCAACTATCCAAACTTGATTGTTGACGGCGAGATGCAGGTGAACTTTGCGTTGAATAAGGAGATGAGGGATGAGAAGTACCCCTTCTCAAAGCTGAAAGACAAAGACGTTAACACGCTTATCTTCCCCAATCTTAGCAGTGCCAATGCCAGCTACAAGTTCTTGCAGGCTCTTAATCCCAAGACCGAAATTATTGGCCCGATACAAATGGGCTTAAACAAACCCATACACTTCACCGACTTCGAAGCTTCTGTCAGGGACATTGTCAACGTAACGGCTGTGGCTGTGGTGGATGCATGCGTTGAAAAGATGAAAAAAGCGGGCAAAGCCAAGTGCTAACAAGACATGGCTTGTTGAAGAAACGTGAGCCAATGCACATCATAACAGCATTGGCATCATTACTAAAAACGAAACTTACACTTAAAGATGGAGCGCATAAGCAAACTAGAATGGTTTTTCTAGATGCTTATGCGCTCTGTTTTTTATTGACGAAGAGGTGATTAATAGAAGGAGAAAGCCTATTATCACCTACCTTTTGGCCGTGCAAAAAACATTCTACTGCCTTTATTTCAGCAGGCTAACCATGTAGTTGCACCCTAAGACATAGCCTAAAGAGGGCTACCCCACATCACCATAGGCATAATAAAACCAATAGGTGTTGCCATAAACGTTCCGAAGAGCATTCTTTCGCTCTGTTCGGTTCTTGTATTTTCCCTCCAAATCCTGAAAATCCTGATAGTCGGTTTCCATCAAATTGTTCCTATAAGACACGATGGGGTTGCTCCGCATGTGCATATACAGGGTTAGTGCTTCGCGATAATGTTTGGGTAGCTCGTTATTGTTGGGATAATACCGAAAAACATTGGCGGCAAAAGCGTCTAACTTGCGGTCTAAGAGATAGCCACAGAGCAGGTAATCGTAGGCAGGCTTGGTGAGTTTGTGTTCTTTCGAATGGTATTCAAGCCCTTCGAACGTTAGATTTTCATCATGTGGCGTGATGATTACGAAAAGCGAGTCGAGCGTTCGCGAGTTGAGCACATGCCATTTCACCGAAGTGCCGTTGGGCATCATCGCTGTCGACTTGCCTTGCAAGGGAAATTCAAAGAGCTGGTCGCCCAATAGTCCCTCGTTTGCCAAGGCCAAGACCCGCAACGAGGTGAGTGTTGAGTCGGTTTCCATGTCAAGCCTGCCCACTTCCAAAGCCTTGTCAAACTGTTTGTTCCTGATTAGCGTTTCCATCACTATTTGGCGATGGAGCTTTGTAGGCATCGCACCTCCATAAGCAACAGAAAACATCATCAAAGCGAACAGCCACATCGACATGATGAAAAAAACAACTGACTTGTTTTTCAGTTTCATGGCAAGTGTTCGCCGAATGCCAACACCGAAAAGGGCGCAACCCACGCACACCAACACCAATGACAGGCCAAGCCTAGGCATAACGGCGGCAAGGGGAAGCAACCTTGTAAGCAGCGGAAGACAAAGAAGTGCGAGGAAAGAAGGCACGAAAGAGAGGGCGTAAAGCGTTTGCCTACGCTTGGTTAGCCTGTAAACACCCCTTTGCAAGAGCAGCAATAAAGACGTTAGCAACACCCCCACAACCCAGCGATTAAGGTATAATGGCACGCCACCGGTTAGGCGGTGCACCATCAACGCTAGCTCTTGCCACTGGTAGAAGCAAGTGAAAGCGAGGCTGTAAAGGCAAAAGAGAATGGAACTGAATGCCTGAGACATCTTCGTTCCATTCTTCTGGAAATCAATTCTCATCTAATTTTTCTTCAATACCACTGCCGAGCGAGCCGGGATATAAAGCTTCAGCCACTCCTTACGCTCTTCAACGTACAGTGGGTCGTAGTTGGTGATGTGCGTTACCGTGTCGTCGGCCAGGTTGTTGCCGCCAAACGCGCTCGCATCTGTGTTCAAAACCACATTGTATGCGCCAGTAGGAACAAGGAAACCATAGTCGGTGTACGAAGTTGTTGGACTGAAATTGAACACGAAAATCAAGTCGCCGCGCATGAAAGCAAGGATCTGGTCGCCGTCGTTGTGCCAAATTTCTTGCACTGGCGTTTTGATAAACCCTTTCTCGCTTTTGATAACCTGCAGCATCGCCTTGTCGAAATCGCCCAAATAGTGGTAGTCCAATTCCTTATTGTCCACCAAGTTCCATTGTCTTCGTGCGTACTTGTAGCTCCATCCGTTGCCTTCTCGCGGGAAATCAATCCACTCAGGATGTCCAAACTCGTTGCCCATGAAGTTGAGATAGCCCCCATTGATGGCCGCAGCAGTGACAAGTCTAATCATCTTGTGCAAAGCAATGCCACGATGCGCCACATCGTTTTCGTCGCCTTTCTTGAAATGCCAGTACATGTCTGCATCGATTAGGCGGAAAATGATGGTTTTGTCGCCCACCAAAGCTTGGTCGTGACTTTCGCAATAAGAGATGGTGCGTTCGTCTGAACGGCGGTTTTTCACCTCCCAGAAGATGGAACTGGGTTTCCAATTCTCATCAGACAGTTCTTTTATTGTCTTTATCCAGAAGTCGGGAATGTTCATTGCCATACGGTAATCAAACCCATATCCACCATCATCAATGCGTGCTGCCAGGCCTGGCATGCCGCTAACTTCCTCGGCAATGGTGATGGCTTTGGGGTTAACTTCGTGTATGAGCTTGTTTGCGAGCGTAAGATAGCAGATGGCGTTGTCGTCTTGATGACCGTTAAAGTAGTCGCCATAGTTGCAGAAGGCCTCGCCAAGGCCATGACTATAGTAGAGCATCGAAGTGACACCATCGAAGCGGAAACCATCGAAATGGAACTCTTCCAACCAATATTTGCAGTTGGAAAGGAGGAAATGTATCACTTCATCCTTGCCATAGTCGAAGCAAAGCGAGTCCCAAGCTGGGTGTTCGTGGCGTTCGCCAGGGTAAAAGAACTGGTTAGGGTCGCCAGCCAGGTTGCCCAAGCCCTCCACTTCGTTCTTCACTGCGTGAGAATGAACGATGTCCATGATGACAGCTACGCCATGTTTGTGCGCCTCGTCGATGAGCGACTTGAGCTCTTCGGGGGTGCCGAAGCGCGAAGAGGCGGCAAAGAATGAGCTGACATGATAGCCAAAGCTGCCATAATAGGGATGCTCCTGTATAGCCATTATCTGGATGCAGTTGTAGCCATCGTCGATGATGCGGGGCAAAACAAGTTCCTTAAACTCGGTGTACGACCCCACCTTTTCGGCATCTTGTCCCATGCCGATGTGGCATTCGTAGATGAGGAGGGGCGAAACGTCGGGTTTGAACTTCTTCTTAGACCACTGATAAGGCTGTTCGGGTTGCCACACCTGTGCCGAGAAGATGTGTGTTTGCTCGTCTTGCACCACTCGGCGCGCCCATGCGGGGATGCGTTCCCCTTCTCCGCCGTTCCAATAAACGTGCATCTTATATAGGTCGCCGTGTGCAACGGCTTTCTCCGAGAGCCGAAGTTCCCAGTTGCCGGTGCCTTCTATGCGTTTTGCGCGATAGCGTTCGTTCTCTTTCCAGTCGTTGAAGTCGCCCACAAGATAAATGTCTGTGGCGTTGGGTGCCCACTCTCTGAACACCCATCCCTTAGACAACTTGTGCAAACCATAATACTCGTGGCCGTTGGCAAAGTCGTTTAGCGACTTACGCCCCTTGTTTGTCAGCTGGTTCAGCTTCCACAAGTAGTGGTCGTGTCTGCCTCTAATCGCGTCTTCGTAGGGTTCGAGGTAGCCATCATTCTTTACTAGCCCCATGCGAGCATTGTCGGCAGCGGGCATTTTTGTAGTCTTCTTAGAAGGCTTTTTCAATTTCTCTGTGGGGTTAGCGTCTTTTTCTGACATAAGTTGTTGCTTTTAAAATGTGTACCAGTGCCGAGAGGTCAACCGATTGCCCTTTACGGCAAATGTGACATGCTTAGTTGTCGGCACGGCTTCTTGATTTTGGTTTAACTATTAGCCTTATATTCAATCACCAATGCGCATCTTATCGATGCCAAACGGCACAAGCGGCGTTGATGTAGCAGGGATACGTTGCATTTTGGGGAGCACAAACCTGCACCATTGGCAAGCTATTGATGGCTAAGGCAGGTGATTACACACAGCGCACTTTGAAGATGGCTTTCTTAAAACATTGGCTTTCGGAGATGCAAGGCGCATGAACGTCTTGCGGAAAGAACATCATGAACGCGCCTTGTGGGCATGTGATGTAGTTTTGCACAACGCCATCGGGGTAAAAAGAGATGTCGTTCTCGGCGTTGTATTGGGCGGCAGGCATGGTAGAAAGGGCCGAAATGCCGAATGTCTCGGGCTGTTGCAATTCAATTTGGATGTCAATCATCAGGCGATGGCTTTCCAATAAGGCTTCATCCTGGCCCTTGCCCTTTGCCATTTCAATTTTCAAGACAACATCATTACCACTGATGGGGTATGTTCCTGGCGCAAGTTCGTCCAGTCGGTGCGTTTTGATGAACGCATCAACCGAAGCGAAATGTGGGTTTAATGCCACGTACTTCCCAAAGTTGCCTAAGGTGTCGAATACCATATTCCTTATATAAATTAAGTCTATGCGTAGATGATGAACGGGCTATGAAAGAAGGCAGTTAGTCGTTAAACCGCTTGCCGTTCTCGTAATGCCCTTTGGCTTTCACTTGCCCGTTCCTGTCTTTCTCCACAAATTGGCCATCACGTATGCCCTTTACGTAGGTACCTTCAAACCTATTTCCGTTTTTGTCTTCCTCAATGGCCTTTCCGTTGCGCTTTCCGTCTTTGTAAGTTCCCTTAAAACGCGAGCCGTCAGCGTAGTGTATGATGACCTCTCCCTCTACCCTACCGTTAACGAAGTTGCCTTCAAACACATCTCCGCTTTTCTTTGTAAGCTTTCCGTGTCCGTTTTGGCGGTCTTTTTTCCAGTCGCCAACGTAGATGTCGCCGTTAGCCCACGTAAAAGTGCCCTTGCCATCCTTGTCGCCTTCAAGGAAACGGCCGGTGTAACGGTCTCCATTGGCATATTTAAAGATTCCTTGTCCCGTTCTGTCGCCTTGAACATAGTCGCCTTCGTAAACGTCACCGTTCTGAAACTTGTATATTCCCTTTCCGTTTTGGATGTCGTCAGCCCAGTTTCCAACGTACACGTCGCCGTCGGCATAGCGGTTTGTGCCTTTGCCGCAACGTTGGTTGTCCACCCACATGCCGTTGTAATTAGAACCGTTGCCCCAATCGAAAAACCCTTGGCCCGACTTTTTGTCGTCTACCCAGTTGCCATCATAATAAGCACCAGTGGAAAACGTATACCTACCCTTTCCTTGCCGCTTGTCGTGAACCCAGTTTCCCTCATACTTGTCACCATTATAATAGAGCATCACGCCATGCCCGTGTTGATGACCGCGAAACCAAAGGCCCACATACTTGTTGTTGTTGGCAAAATAGCACGTGCCATTGCCATGCTGCTGGTCTTGGAACCATTGTCCCTCGTAACGTTTGCCGTCGGAAAAAGTACGCACGCCATAGCCTTGGCACCTCCCTTTCACATATTCGCCTTCGTAACTTTCGCCGTTGCTGTACAGCGTATTGCCTTTGCCATGCGGCTTGCCTCCGGCCATTTCGCCCTTGTAAAGCCCACCATCCATCGTTTCACACGACCCAATGGTTATCTTTTGCGCAGAAATTCCCAGCGGTAAAAGGAATATCATGAATGCTAGTATGTTACTTTTCACTGTTCTCGTTTTAATTGATTGTTGGAATTTCAAAATTAAGTATTTTAATTCGAACAACAAAATGGTTTAGTAAAATTTAAGAGTATTGAATGAAAAAGACATGATATAGATTAAGTCTGGTTCCAAAAACAATTGCTTTTGCTCTATTTTTTAGCTTTTTGCTGTTCTGCTTTTGCTTAAGATTTATGGATCATGGAGGGGAACCATGCAACTGTAAGCGTAAAAGAAAGATGCAGATAAAAGCAAAAAGAAAGCATAGCGCATGATAATAGACAGGGAATGGATTACGCCAGTTCGGGATAAGGAACAACTCCTTTTGTGAAGTATTTTGTCGCGATGAGGGGGTAGTTGGCATAATGACTCGTTCTTACCCCGAACTGGCGTAAATGGATTATTGAACAGATTGATCTAGAACCAACCAAAAGTCTGTGTTCCGAGGCCTGCTTTACAGTTGATGACGTGCTGCTCTGTGCCTTTTCAAAAGGTGTTCGAAGCTTTTTCGCAACCAGGTTGGTGTGTTATGAAGTGACACAATTGGCAAAAAGTAAAATATTCGGAACGTTTATTAACATTATGGCTGCCCGTGCGCGACATCAATTGCCCATCTGTCGCAAATAATTCATTCTCGCATGGGGTTGTTGTATGGGAAGTAAGGGTCAGCGATGTTGCATTGAGCAACGGAGTTTCAACGGTTAATTACCCGTTTTACCACGAAAAACGACCTAAATGTGGCATTAACCATGCTAATTGCATCATTTAGCTTTGCTTTTCCTATCACTTAGCTTTGCTTTTTCTATCACTTAGCTTTGCT
>CAJPTO010000030.1 GCA_905373605.1 uncultured Prevotella sp. | reverse complement strand
CGACTATAACGACAACCCGGGCAGCGGACACTTTGGAGGGGCACGTTTCTTCAACGGTTCAGGCACAAATGGGTCGGCCGAAGTACCTAACAACACATTCAGCCCCAACCGCTCGCAAGGTTCGCAGCCCTCAACGTCGGGTCGTTCGTTCGGCGGAAACACGGGTGGGTCGTCTTTCAATGGCATGCCACAAGGTTTCACTCCCTTTAGCGGCACACGTTCGCAAGGCTCAACGGGTTCAACGCCCTCTACTTCTGGCCGTTCGTTTGGCGGGGGTGGCAACGGCGGAGGCTCTTTTACACCACAACACAACAATTCAAACTCCTCGAGTGGCACTTCTGGCAGTGGACATTTCGGCGGACGAAGATAAAAAACACTTTAGGTATTAGGCGGGCTTTGCCATAGACCCGCATGTCAAGGGTGGGGGATTGGAGAACAATTACTGCCTGTGTAATGGCCGGTAAAAACCATCCCTTCCCTGTGAAAATGGCAAAAGATTGGATAAGGATAAATTCTCAAATTAGGTATAGTATTTAGAAGCAAAGATTATTCAGGAAACAAAGACAGAAAAGAGAGTTGTTAATGACGACGGGATGCTTTGAGACAAAGCGTCCCGTTTTTGTGTCTTTTATCCCTGTTATGGTTTTTTCAAGGCTGTTTTCTTCGGCATCTTGTTTGGTCTTTGATGGTAGTGATGTGGATTGCCTATGGGGTTAGGCAAATATTTAGCACAGGACAGTTGGATAATAAACGTTATTTTTTGATGATGTTTCACGTGAATTTATTTTTACACATTGTGTTTTATAAGTTTCTTCTCGTCAATGTGGTAGTGATGATGGGTGTTTTCGATTTTTTGTGTAGTTGCATGTGTGGAGATAAGTTGAAAAAGGTAGGTAGTGAGGCTTTTGTTGCGACACAACGTGCAAACTGTTCTCTTTGGTATGAATTACCTTTTTTGTGTATGGTCTTGTAAAGGAGAAGCAAATCTGTTGCGATTTCGTATTTTATACTTACCTTTGCCTTTTGTATGGGCATGCGCGGGGAGGGCAAACTCCATGCCTTGATGCCCAGCGACCAAGCAATAACGTACCTGCAAAAGGCATCTTGCTGATGGAGAGCCTTTGGCACGACAATAAAAACAGGTTAAATTGGATTATTACATATGGGAATATCGAACGCTAAGGGAGGAAAAGGGCACAATGCCAAAGCGCAAAAGCAAAAGAAAAGAATATCGCATTTGGTGCGCCCCGAAGGCATGAGGCTGGACGATTGGCAGGTGGCACTGCGCAAACAAGCGGCAAGAGACGAAAATTTACATGTAACGGCCGTGGATAGTAAACTGCTTCCGGGCGAATATCTCGTCAGCAACCCGGGAACACACCAAACTTACAAGGTGGTTTACCGAGGTGCAGGCAGCCCTTGGAACTATTGTTCGTGCTTCGACTTTCGCACGTCGCGGCTTGGCACATGCAAACACATCGAAGCACTGAAGCTTTCTTTCGGCGGACGACGCAAAGTGTGCCGCGATTTGCCTGCCTACTCGTCTGTTTATTTGGATTACCGTCACGGCCGTCAGGTGCGGATGCGCATCGGAACCGACAACAGCGAGGCCTTCGAAAGCTTGGCAGCCGATTATTTCGACACACAACTTGTGCTAAAACCCGAAGCTTACGCCCGTTTTCACGACTTCTTGTCAAAGGCACGTGCCATAGATGCTGGCTTTAGGTGTTATCCCGATGCACTGGCTTATGTGGTTGAATGCCGGGACAGGCTTGAACGCGCTGCTTGGGCCGACAGCCTAACCCAAGAAAACTTCGACAACTTGTTGCAAACGCACCTCTATCCATATCAAATTGAAGGCATTAAGTTTGCCTTAAAAGCAGGAAAAGCCATCATTGCAGATGAGATGGGGCTGGGGAAAACCATTCAGGCCATCGGCACAGCACAGCTTTTAAGGCGCAGAGGACTGGTGGAGAATGTGCTCATTGTTTGCCCAACATCATTGAAATATCAATGGAAACGTGAGATAGAACGATTTACTGGCGAAACTGTACACGTAATTGAGGGCAACCTCATGTCAAGATGCAAGCAGTATGTGGGCGAAGAACCCTACCGCGTCATTTCGTATAACGCCCTTAGCAACGACTTGAAGGTGAAGGGAAGCATCGATGTAGACATGCTCATAATAGACGAGGTGCAACGACTTAAAAACTGGAACACACACATTGCCAAAGCAGCACGCAAGGTTAACGCACGCTATGCAGTGGTACTTTCGGGCACGCCACTGGAAAACAAGCTTGAAGAACTGTATTCGGTTGCCGAATTGGTGAACCAATTCGCCCTTAGCCCATACTACTTGTTTAAAGACAGATACGTGATGGTGGATGAGAAAGGGAGTACTGTGGGCTATCGCAACCTCAACGAGTTGGGACAGCGCATAAAGGCTTTTCTTATCAGGCGCAGGAAACGGGATGTGAAGCTGCAAATGCCCGAAAGACAAGACAAGTTGCTGTTTGTACCCATGACTAAAGAGCAAATGGCCCAACACGATGAGGCAAGAAGCCACGTGTCGATGATTATGCAAAAGTGGCAGCGCATGCACTTCTTGTCTGAAACCGACCGCAATAGGCTGATGTTGCTACTTTCGCAGATGCGCATGCTGTGCGACAGCACGTACATTCTTGACCAAAAGACGCGCTTCGACACGAAAGTGACCGAGGTGTTGAACATTATCAGTAATGTTATCGAAAGCGGCGACGAGAAGATTGTGGTCTTCAGTCAGTGGGAAAGGATGACAAGGCTTGTGGCACGAGAGATGGAAAAGCTGGGCATTGGCTTTGAATACCTGTACGGAGGAATACCTTCGAAGAAGAGAAAAGACCTTGTAAGCAACTTTATGGACAATGTTGACTGCCGCGTTTTCCTTTCTACCGATGCCGGAAGCACAGGACTGAACCTGCAGGCTGCATCGGTTGTGGTGAACATCGACTTGCCTTGGAACCCTGCCGTGCTAGAACAGCGCATCGCTCGCGTTTACCGGTTGGGCCAGAAACGCAACATACAGGTGATAAACCTCGTTTCGGCTGGAACGTTCGAAGAAGATATGCTGGGCAAACTGAAGTTTAAGTCGTCGCTCTTCGAGGGGGTGTTGGATGGTGGCGAAGACACTATTTTCGCCCATCAGGGCAAGTTTGCCGAGATGATGAACGAACTGAGCAATACTATGGGCAGCTCGGCAGACGGACATCAAGGCGAGATGCCCATCGATAACGACGAGCAGGAACAGGTGGTGACCGATGAACAAACGCCGCAAGACGAATTGGCAACAAACGATAAGAACCCCTTGGCTGATGACGAGCGTGCTTTCGATGATGTTACGGGTGTGGATGCTGACCACGAAAAGGTCGACTTTGAGGACGATAGTCTTGGCAATGCGCCTGCAATGAACGGCGAAAGGGCGCAAGATGGTGCGCCAAACACGAACCAAACGCCCTCGGCAGAAAACAACAATGCCGAAAACAAGACGCTTGCACGCGATGGTGGGCAGGAGAATGCTTTGGCCAACGCGCATCAACGCGGCCGAACGGCACCCTCTACGCCAAAAGAAGTGGTGCAAACTGGGCGGATGTTCTTCCAAGGGCTTGTAGAAACGCTCAAGTCGCCACAGGCCACAAGGCAGCTGGTAGACGAATTGGTGGAAGAAGACCCTGAAACGGGTGCAACACATCTTAAGATTGCCGTTCCCGACAAACAGAGTGTTGAGGCTCTTCTGGGCTTCTTCGGCACGCTGCTTGCCAGCAATGGTCAAGGTCAAGGCGAAGGGTAGGAGATGGATTTATGCCTGGTGTGGGCGAGAGAAAAAGCGTTGCGCCAACTACTGACTTGCGGTAGTTGGCGCATTTGTTATGGTTTTTGTTGCGATATGTGTTCAGTGGGCATTGCCCGTGGCAACAATCTTGCTCAACGACCTGCAAAATCTCCTCTCCATGCTGCGTTATGGCTGCAAGAAACGCTGCGTAAGCCCCCCGTATTCGTCTATACGGCGGTCGCGAAAGAACGGCCACCAGCGGCGCACTTGCTCGCTGTGGCCCAGGTCGATGCCGATGATGGCACGCTGCTCTTCGCTGTCGTTGGCACGATAAAGCAGTTCGCCTTGCGGTCCAGCCACGAACGAACTGCCCCAAAACTGTATGCCAGGGGTTTGTTTTGTGGGGTCGGGTTCAAATCCCACACGGTTGACAGCCACCACAGGCAGCCCGTTAGCCACGGCGTGTGCACGTTGTATGGTGGTCCATGCCTCGCGTTGGCGTTGCTGTTCGGCCGCATCATCACTGGCCGCATAGCCAATGGCGGTGGGATAGATAAGCATGTCGGCACCGCGCATGGCCATCAGTCGGGCTGCTTCCGGGTACCATTGGTCCCAACAAACCAACACTCCCAAACGGCCAACGCTGGTGTTGATGGGATGAAAACCGAGATCGCCCGGTGTGAAATAGAACTTTTCGTAATACGCAGGGTCGTCTGGAATGTGCATTTTGCGGTACATGCCCGCCATGCTGCCGTCTTTCTCCATCACCACGGCCGTGTTGTGATATAGCCCTGGTGCCCGTTTCTCGAACAGCGATGCCACAATCACTACGCCATGCGCCTTTGCCAGTTGGCCGAAAAACAGCGTTGAGGAACCCGGAATGGGCTCGGCAAGGTCGAAAACATCGACATTCTCTTCTTGGCAGAAGTACAACGAGTTGTGCAACTCTTGCAAGACGATGAGTTGCGCCCCCTCTTTTGCCAGCTCGGCAATGCCATTTGCCAGCCTGTTCATGTTGTCTTGAATGTCGGCCGTGTTGTGTTGCTGTATTATTCCTGTTCTAAGCATTTCTTTCTTTTAGGTGTTTACGGGTTGTTTGCAATAACG
This sequence comes from uncultured Prevotella sp., assembly GCA_905373605.1. Taxonomy (GTDB): domain Bacteria; phylum Bacteroidota; class Bacteroidia; order Bacteroidales; family Bacteroidaceae; genus Prevotella. The sequence continues at coordinate 15,690 of CAJPTO010000030.1, read as the reverse complement.
CCCTGTGGAAACTGCATTGTAAGGCAGTGCAACGAGCCGTGTTGCTTGATAACGGTTCGTGCGTCCATGCCTATTATCTCGCGGTCGGGATAGGCCTTGGCGATGGTTTGCAGGGCTTGCCTGTCCTTTTGGGGCTGCGCATATGTGGGGCAGATAACAGCCCCATTGATGATAAGGAAGTTGGCGTATGTGGCAGGCAGGCGTTCGCCATTGTCGTAAATGGCATCGGGCATGGGCAGTCGCATCAGCCTATAGGGCATGCCGGTGTCGGTGCGCAGGGTTGTTAGCTGGTTCTCCAGTGCCAAGAAATCCTCAAATTGCTCATCGCGGCTGTCGTCGCACCCCACGTATAGCAGGGTGTTCTCTGGGGCAGTTCGCACAATGGTGTCGATGTGCCCGTCGGTATCGTCGCCAATGAGGTTGCCATGATCCAGCCATACCACACGTTCGGCTCGCAACACGTCTTTCAGTCGTTGCTCAATGTCGTCTTTTGTCAGCGGTTGGTTGCGGTGAGGTGCCAGCAAGCATTGCGATGTAGTGAACACTGTGCCGCGCCCGTCGCTTTCGATGGCACCGCCTTCAAGCACAAAGTCGAGGTGGTTTTCCAATGTGCCGTTGAGCATACCTTCGTGATAAAGGCTCTGCGTGATGGCATTGTCTTTGTCGGCCGCAAACTTCTCTCCCCATCCGTTGAAGCGGAAGTCGAGCAAGGTGTTCTGCACGGTGAAGCCATTGTTGGTGTTGTTGCCCGTAAGTGTTATGGCGGCGTGGTCGCGTGCCCACGTGTCGTTGGTGTCACATTGGGCAAAAAGCACGTTGCGCAGGCGGTCCATGCCCAGGCTTCTCATCAGGGTGGCCTTCACCTCATCGGTGTCGGGGGCCACGATAAGCACCTTTTCGCGTTTGGCAATGGCCCGTGTAAGCTCCACAAACACCTTGGTGATGTCGGGCAAAAGAGGTGCCCAGTCGGTTTTAGCGTGCGGCCAAGTGAGCTGCACGCCGCTTTGCTCGTGCCACTCGGCAGGAAGGTGCAGCGTGATGTTGATGTTGTTGGGTGTTGCCATAATGATAATTCTCCATCGTTTTCATTGCAAAGGTAGCGTAAAAAGCCAAAAAACGATGCGTTTGTGAACTTTTCTTTGTATTTTTGTATCCAATTCGTTACTTTATTGATGCTGAAGGGGCTGTTTCTTCAGGCGCAACACAGAATAACGGCGGCCCACTTGGGGCTTGCACGCTAAGCATATAATAGCTTGCAACGTGTGGAAACGGGCTTTTGCACCATGTGCTTGCCAGCCTTGAACGGCCTTTGCACCGACACACATTATATATAGACAATATATGACGGTAGAAATGAAAGACGCTAGCCTGGCCTTAGCAGACAAATGCCTGTTTGAGAACCTCTCGTTCGTGGTTAGCGGGGGCGAGATGCTTTGCGTTATGGGCGAGTCGGGGTGTGGAAAAACAACCCTGCTTAGGTGTATTTTGGGCTTCCAACCCTTAGACGAGGGTACCATAAGCATCGGCGGAACAGAGCTAACGCCGCTCTCGGCCGAGTATATGCGCAGCATGATGGCTTACATCCCGCAAGAAGTGAACCTGCCTTGCAACACGGTGGCCGAACTGGTGGCCTTGCCTTACCAGCTGAAGGTGAACCGCAACAAGCGGTTTTCTAAAGAAGCACTGATGGACCAGTGGGTGCGGCTGCGGCTAGATGAGGCCTTATACGACAAACGACTGGCCGATCTGAGCGGCGGAGAACGCCAACGCGTCATGCTGTCGATGGCTGGATTGCTGGATAAGAAGGTGTTGTTGGTGGACGAACCCACATCGGCACTAGACGTAAACAGCTCGTTGCTCGTGGCAGGATACCTGCAAAGCCTGGCCAAACGTGGAACAGCCATCATCGCCGTGAGCCACGACAGGGCCTTTGCAGGGCAATGTGACAAGACATTAATGCTGAGTGCACGAATGATTTAAACCCAAACAATCGCTTTTACATGAACATATCCATCATCGGAATGCTCCTGACACTGCTCTTGGTGCTCATTCCACTTTACTTTTTCCATTATTTCAAGGTGCCGCTCATCCGCTCAACCATCATTTCTACTGTGCGCATGGTGGTGCAGATGTCGCTCATTGGGCTTTACTTGGATTTTCTTTTCAGTTACAACAACTGGCTTGTCAACGTGCTTTGGTTTGTGCTGATGGTGCTGGTGGCCTCGGTAACGGCCGTAAGGCGCACCCGCTTGCGCCTGGGGCAGATGCTCTTGCCCATTGCCATTGGGCTTGGCGTGGGGGCTTTTGTGGTGTGCATGTACGCCCTTTTCGCTGTCCTGCAACTGTCGAACCCTTTCGATGCGCGCTATTTCATCCCCATCGTGGGCATTCTTTTGGGCAATATGTTGGGTGTGAACGTGCTTTCGCTTAGCACCTATTATCAAGGATTGCAACGCGAACGGCAGCTCTACTTCTACCTTCTGGGCAATGGTGCCACGCGTTTGGAAGCACTTGCACCCTTTATACGTCAAGCCATCGAGAAATCTTTCGTGCCATGCATTGCCAATATGGCAGTGATGGGGCTGGTTAGCTTCCCCGGGACGATGATTGGCCAGATATTGGGTGGCTCGTTGCCCGATACGGCCGTGCGTTACCAGATACTTATCTCGTGCATCACATTCTGTGCACCCATGCTTTCACTCATCATAACGCTCTATTTGGCGCAGCGCTTCACCGTAGACAAACATGGCCGCCTGCTGAATGTTTTGAAGACTGACTAGTTGTCAGTGTCCAAAGGCTTGATGTGGGTCAACTGGCTTGACGTGAGTCAAAAATAAAGCGTTAAAAAGGCGTTTTATCGCAAAACTGTTTGCGCACACAATTTTAGGCCGTAACTTTGCATCACGTTTAGCGAATATCGCTTCAAGTCTTTAAAAGATGAATTCAGGATAATAAGATGTGAAGAGGCATCGTACAGAACATTAGGAAGATTAAAAAAAATTAGAAAGGAAAAAAGTTATGAGAAAGATGGTTAAGAAAATTGTAATGAGCGATAAGTTTAACAAATACTGTGTGAACGTGCTCAAGATGTACAATTACGGCCGCATTAACGTGCCGGTATAATGAAAATTCATAGATTTTAAATATCACCGAAAGTGGTCGTTGTCGTGTCGAAAGGCTGGCAACGGCCATTTTTGTTGTTGCAAAACAAACGGCTAACTCATGCATTTAGCAATGCTAACTGATGCATGTATAGTCAAAACGAAATGGTTTTGGAAGTATGTATGGCCATAAGCACGCATGCCGATGTCGGCTTTACAGCATCAGCTTTGTTGTCGAAAGCATTTTTTCAATACGTTTGTGCATGAAGTTAAGGCTGGTTCTAAAAATTCCACGCAAGCGTTCATTTTCTTTTTATTATTTAGCTCTTTGCTGTCTTTTAGCTTTTATCTGGCATCTTTCGCTTACTCTTTCAGTCGCATAGTCCACTATGCTCCTTCAATCGTAAACGAAATCTGCTCAGCTAAAAGCTAAAAATACAGCAAAGGCAATTTTTAGAACCAGCCTTTAATGAAAGTGCTCTCGTGCGGGTGGTATGTTTTGTCGGGCTGCATTCCAAAAAAAAAAAGTAAAATTTTCGGCATGGATTTTAACATTGTGGCTGCCTTCGCGCACCGTAATTTGCCCATCGGTCGCAAATAATTCATTCTCGCATGGGGTTGTTGCGAGAGAGAAAGGGTGAGAGTGGCATCTAGCACGGCATATTGCCGCATTTATCCCGTCTTTTGGCACAAAACACATGCTAAGTGCTGCAAAAAGCCGTGCTTTTTGCATGGGAAAGGTGAGCTAAGTGCGGCAAAATGCCGTGGTTTTTGCATGAAAAAGCCTTGCTAAATGCACCATATTGCAGTGAAAAGAACGAAAAAGGCGTTGTCTCGAACCGAAAAAGCGGCAGCGAAAACTATGAATTAGGTGGAAAAGTGGGCAAAAGCACAGGTCAGGAAACACGCACCGGCAACAATCTAGCGAAGCTAATCGATGCAAAATGCATCATTGATGCGCATTCTTTGGCCAAAAACCATTTGAGAAATAAGGAAAATGCATGTATTTTGCTGGCTTTAAGGCCTCGGAAAAAGCTAGAATGGCACGACGAGAAACCTTGTTTTATCAAATAAAAAGAATAGAATTAAGACACCAACGAGATGGATTTGGAAAGCCATAGATGCAGGTTTTGCCAACAATGCATACACCTTTTCCCATGCCCGAAGATTTGGCAACGCCGCGTTTGGTGCGTATTACTTTTATAACTGCTGTTTTTCCAAAAGCATTTCTGTTTGACTATAGCTGCGCTAACTGATGCATATAGCAGTGCTAAGTGATGCATGTAGCAGTGTTAACTAATGCATTTAGCAATGCTAACTTATGCATTTAGCAGTGCTAACCGCTGCATATAGCAATGGTATTATAAGCAAAAAAATGGTATTGAGGTGAATATCGCATTGAATAAGGGTGTGATATGCGCTTATCCTGATTACGATTTAGTGGGCAACAGCTCCGTAATGAGGCGGCTGATGTGTCGTGTTTAGGCGTTTAACCTAGTGATAAGGTGTTTTGTCAAGCAGCTGCTCTTGCCTATTTGCCTTTAAAACGACGCAAAAGCAGTGTTTGGGCGTTTGGCGAATAAAACGTCCAAGCGGGTGTTACAAGGCGCGTGCCATCAGCCGAAGCACCGAACCACTGGGGAAACACCTCTATCTCTTGTGCAGGCATAAAGCTTTGTGCCAACAACACAAGGCGTTCGCCACGCTCGTTCTCGGCTACATCAACCACCATCTCGGCGTGTCCGGGAAATCCACCCTTGATAAACACGTCGCCAGCCTGTATGTCGGCTGCCCAACAACGGCCAATGGGTGTTAGTTCTTGGCTTAAAGAGGCCGTGCCGGCATACTGAAACACGAGGTGAAGATACTTCCTAAACGACTGGTAACCATAGTCTGCCTTTTGCTTTTTTACCCAAGCATTGTTGTTGCACACGCGATAACCCTGCGCCCACTTGGCATATTCGGCTTTAAAGCCATTGGTGAAGCGGAAACTTATTTTGCTGTATTGGTGCGTTTTCCACAGGTATGATGCCCGAAGAAAGATGATGGCGTCGGCACATTGTTCGTTAGCACTCTTGCCAAAGTCCATATCCACCACCGCACCGGCGTATCTTCGTTCTTTCACTTGTCCGTTATAATAGTGCAAGTCGCTGCCCGCGGGCTTCAAAGGCAGGTTTCTAAGGAAGTGCGCAAAGCTGCCTTCGGCCACGTTCACGCGCTTATAGCCTTGTGGAACAGGCATGCGTGTGGCCAAGTTGTTGGCAACAGGCTGTTTCTCTTCTTCGGTTTTAGCCTGTATGTGCTTGCTGTTGGTTTGCGCGTTACAAGCAGTCAGTGCGGTTAAGGCTGCGATTATCAGCAGCGTTAGGGTTCTAGTATGTTGCATAATGCAGAGTTCTTGGTGATGAGCAGGCGAATGGCATGCCTGATATTGTTTGACATAACGCATGCATCGCGTTTTTATTGTTCGGGTTTGGGGTGCTTTGGGTGTTCATGCTTCTTTTGAATAAGGCAGGGCAAAGAAAGGAATGAAGCCACTTGAGGGTAGGAAGGTTTGTGTGTGGAGTGGGGGCTAAACACCGCACTCAAGCTATTTGTGCAAGCAAAAGTGTGTAATGACCTATTTTTAAAGGCCAATGTTTCCCAACAGCTTTTGCAGCAGGTTTCCGCCTGTTCGTACGATATGGAAGTCCACTGCTTGGTTTTCAATTGCTTTAATCTCTTTCGTGTTGAAGCGACAAAGTGCCTTTTGGCGTTCCAGAGTGTCGCGTGCGGCCGACAAGTCTAATATCTGTCCTTTCAATGATGCATTGGGTGCTTGCAGATGGATGGGCAAGCTGTGGGCTTGAAGCATCCGCTTGTCTTCAAATTTCAGCAGAAGGGTTAGGTCTGTGCTGTCTTTCGAACCTTGCAGTTCAGCATGATTCACGATAGCGATGCCCGTGTACACTTGTCTATAAGGCAGGAAATAGGCCACGGTAAAAAGGCAAAGCAGCACCAAGGCAATGGTGGCGATGCCATAACGAACAAGCGAAGAGGGTATCTGGCCTACGATGCTGCGCACCTTTTCACTGCGAAGCTCAAAGCTTCGTTCTTGTTTTTTCTCGTCTTCCATATCAGTTTCCCAGTTCTAGTTGGTTCTTTACAAGTGCAAAATATTTGCCGCGCTTGGCGGTAAGTTCTTCATGTGTGCCCACTTCCACAATCTTTCCTGCGTCCAACACCACGATTTGGTCGGCATCTCGCACGGTAGACAGTCGGTGGGCCACCACAACGACGGTCTTGCCCTTGTAAAACTCGGCAAGGTTTTCGGTAATGGCACGTTCGTTGTTGGCATCGAGCGCATTGGTGGCTTCATCGAGAAACACGAACATGGGATTTTTGTACACCACTCGGGCAATGAGTATGCGTTGGCGTTGTCCTTGGCTGATGCCTTGCCCGTCTTGTCCAATCATGGTGTTGTAACCCAGTGGCAGTGCCTCTATGTAATCGGCGATGTTGGCCACGCGTGCGGCTTGGCGTATGCGTTCAATGTCGGGTTCGTCGTCGCTGATGGCGATATTCCTCGCAATGGTGTCTGAAAATAGGTAGCCTTCTTGCATCACTGCGCCGCATTGACTGCGCCACCAGCCCAGGTTAAACTCGCTTAACAGCGTGTCGCCCACCCGAATGCTGCCAGACAAGGGTTCGTAAAAGCCTAGGAGCAGCTTAACCAGCGTGGTTTTGCCGCTGCCGCTCGCTCCCACAATGGCCGTCACTTTGCCGTTAGGAATGGAGAGATTGATGTCGGCCAATATGTCGCGCGGGCTGTATAGGTCGTATTTAAAAGAGAGGGCATCTATCATAATCGAGTGGGCGGCGGGTGTTTCGGCAGCGTAGTCGCTATTTGTGCGTGTGGCGTTCTCTTCATTGGCCTCTGTGTGTATCTCGTTCATGCGGTCTAGGCTGATGCTTACGCCTTGCCACGAGTAGATAAGCCGTATGAGTTGCTCCACAGGGCTGTTCAATTGCCCGATGATGTATTGCACGGCGAGCATCATGCCCAGCGTCATGTGTCCTTGAATAACAGCTGTAGCGGCTAGCACAGTTATGAGAATGTTCTTTACTTCGTTGATGGTGATGCTGCCAGCCTGCTGTACTTGTTGCAGGTTAAGCGATTGCAGGTTAACCTTGAAGAGGTCGGCTTGCACGTCTTCCCACTCCCATCGCTTCCGTTGTTCGCATCCTTGCAGCTTAATTTCTTGCATACCGTTAATGAGCTGATAGGTTACGTTGCGGTTGCGCCCTGCTTGTTCGAAGTATTTGTAGTCTAGTTGTCTGCGCTTCTTAAGAAAGAGTATGATCCATGCTGCGTAAACCAATGTGCCTAGGAGGAAAACGAGGAAGATGCCTAAATTATAAACGGCCAACACCACACCGAAGACAAGGAAAGTGAAGAAAGAGAAGATCAGGTTGAGGCTGCTTGACGTGAGAAACTGCTCCACGCGGCGATGGTCTTCAATGCGTTGCAGCAAGTCGCCCATCAGCTTGGTGTCGAAAAACTTCATCGGCAGTTTCATCAACTTGATGAAGAAGTCGGAGATGAGCGAGATGTTGATGCGCGTGGATATGTGCAGAATTATTTTCGAGCGGATAAAATCGATGGCAGTGCGACTGAACAACAGCATCATTTCTGCCAACAACACGAGCCAAACAAAGCCGATGTCTTTTCCACCGATACCCGTATCGACGACGGCTTGGGTGAGAAAGGGGAACACTAGCTGCAACAGCGAACCCAAGAGCAGGCCTAATATTAGCTGGGTGAAGAACCGCTTGTACTTCCTTAGATAGCTCCAAAGAAACTTGGCGCGGTTTTTTGTTGGCACGCTTTCGGTTTCTTTCTGCGAATAAAACAGTTCTGTGGGTTCGAAAAGCAGTGCGATGCCTTTCTCTTCATCGTTAGTTTTGGTGCTGGTCCAATGTTCGCAAAACTCCTCTTTCGAATAAGTGAGCAGTCCTTTGGCTGGGGTCGGCCACGTATATGGTGAACTTTTCCCTGCCACGCTTCCTTATCTTATACACCACCACAAAATGGTTTTGGTTCCAATGGACAATGCAAGGCAGCGGCACTTCGTTTACCAACGTGTCGAAACCAAGCCGTCCGCCCACGGTTTTAAAACCAATCGTCTCGGCAGCCTTGCTGATACCGAGCAGCGAAACCCCGTCTTTGCCCAAGGAGCAAAGGTGACGTAACATGTCGCGATCTATTTTTCGCCCGTAATGGGCAGAGATCATCGCTAGGCAGGATGGGCCGCAATCCATTGCGTCGCGCTGAAAGAGGGCAATCATTCAAGTTAGTCTACGATAACAAAAGGCCCAGTAGAACCCGCTTCTTTTCTTTTGTGTTATCATTGTACAGACAATAATGGTGATCTTGTGCTTCAAAAAGTATTCTTCGACATCCGCCTCCACAGATAGGAATTAAAAAACAATGGCGACAAATTTGATCCGCTAGTTTACTTTTCATCCATTTGGATTCTCCTGAATTCCATTGTATACTTCCGTCTGGTTTCAGTTCTCCTAGTTTTCTGTCCTCCGTAAAATCCCTAGCATTGCATTTGAAGATGCTGCCGTCGTAATTAATAAGGCACTCGTTCTTCTTATCAGCATAGCAAGAGTTCACAAACGCCATTTGGAGATCTTTGGGAAGACTTCTCATTCCTAACTCAACAATTCCTTTTCTTATCCGTTTTAGCTCCTTTTCAATTTTTCTCTTTTCATATGGGGTGCGTTTTATATCACCATCTTGCCAAACCTGATTAAGTGCAATTGTGATTTTATCTTTGTTAGTAAATGTTGCCAACCTTTCTAATGCGGAATAAATCCCCCACAAGTTATCTTTGGTGTAATTAAATCTTGCTATAACTTCTATTTCATTATTATTTATGGCGAGTTGTATATTGGAAAGAATTTTATCGAATGAGCCGCCTAATTGGCTAAATCTTGTTTTATCGTGATTTTCTTTGTTGCCATCAAGAGTAATTTGTAGGCTTGCAATACCAAGAGTGCTCATGTCAGCGATTATTTCTTTCGACAAGAGAAAACCATTGGTCGTAAAATGGATGTTTGCTTTTATGTTTTCCTTATTCTCATTTAACTCAAGAATAAGAGGTTTGGCTATTTTTCTGTAATATAGCAGCGGTTCTCCGCCAAAGAAAGACAATGTGAATTTCTTAAGTGATTGTTCTTGACAGATAAGTTTAATGTGCCTTTTTATAGCTTCTAGAATTGTTGCAGACATGACAGACCCTCTATGTTTGTTTTCAAAGCAGTACCAGCAATTAAAATTACAGTCCGAGGTGGGATTTATAATTAAATGGTATGAATCTCTTTTAAAATCAGCATTGTATTCCATTTCCTTGAGCTTTTCATATTCGTCTACAGAATCGTCAATAATAATTCCTTTGTTTAGGAATGCAATATATAGCGTTGGATGAAGAGAGTGCAAATCTTTTACGGCAACTCGTTTTGTCTTATAGAACAATTCTTTTGTCATGATGACATACCCTAAAGTTATAGTATTGCAGAATACTATATGGTTCTTATATGGTATAGGGATGTTATAAAAACTGTATCTCATAATGTATTTCTCTTTGTAAAAGGATAGTCTACCTATCTATAGAATCGGTAGGCTATCCATTGCTTTTTTTAATTAAATTCAAACCTTATGGTTTGAACACTTTACGTACAAGCACAGCGGCAACGAACTCCTTCATACACATTGACGTTGACGTTCTTGTTGCAGTCGGAACTTTCTGAATCGTCTTCGTTCTCATTTGCGACGAATCCACCATGCATCAATCCTAATTCGTCACATGACAAAACGGATATTTTCTCAATAGCACGATCTAATTCGTTCATAATCGTTAGGAGAATTTGATTATACCTACTCATTGTTAGCTTTTCGGTTTCCGCCATTAGAGCCTAGCTCTATTCTCTGTTTTATGTATTTTTAAAGGTGAAACCGGCTGTTTTGATGTTTTAAAGCGATAAGAAATTGTAAGCATAAAACTTCGTAATGCCGATTGTGTCCAAGTCTTGTTCGCAATAAAAGGATTTGTTGTCCATGTTGATGTATGATTCTTGCGAATTAGATTGTTAAATAGAAATCCAATGACCCATTTGTTGTTCTTGGAAATATAGTGAGTCCCTATTTGTGATGTAAGCCGTCCACTAATTCTACGAGTTTGCATAATCCATGGTGTTGCGCCATTCATATTGATATTGGCTTCTATGTTTGATGTTAACTTTAATGTGTTGTGGAGTGATACATATCCTTGTACAATATCCTTTTGGAGGTATCCGTCAGGAATATATATGTATTGTATTCCAAAGTTGGTAGATAAATTCCAAAATGAGAAAGGCTTGTTATTACTGCCTAAGTTAATACTGAACTCATGTCTGTTAAGCATATTCTGATTGGTAAGGCAAATAACACTATCTGAAACAAAGAAATTTTCTTCTATAACTTTATGATGTACGCGGTATGCAGCGGATAACGAACACCAGGTATTTGTATACGAAAGATTAATTTCATCAGTTTCTTGTGTTTTCAAGAGCGGATTTCCTACAAAATAGAGAAAATCGTTAACTTTAGTCTTATAATTTGTAAGCAAATCGAATGATGGGCGGAATAAATATCTAGAGTACGATAATACAAGTTCCTTAGAATTACTTAGGGTATAGCTCAAAAGAAATGAAGGTAACCAGTTGGAGTATCGTTGTGAAATAGTCTGTTTTTTCCCATGCAAAGAGGTTCTTTCTAGTCGTAATCCACAAGTGATAGTTACTTGTTTCCAAGACTTGGACAATGAAAAAAATGAAGCAGTTAGTGTTTCTCTATATCCGTATGTTTCGATGTCGTCATGTTTTAAATCCGTTTCATGTATATAGTCACTTGTACGATTTGTCACGTTTGCCTCAATGCCAGTATTGAGTGATAGACCTGGTTCAAGTTTAGAACTTAGTTCGCTGTTCACAAAAAACAATTTGTTGGTTGCCCTGTTCTCGCTATCTTCTTTCCTAGTAGTCTTTGTTAAAATAAAATTAGTAATAGTTTCTTCAGACTCATTTTCTTTGTCGTATAAGTAATTAATTGATGTTTGCAGTGTGTTTCTTTTGTTTTTAGATGTCCAAAGGTGAGTTAGTTGTATCAACGACAGTTTTGTTGTTCTACTTATAAGAGTGTTTGCAGTGTAGCGAGCATATTTGTCTGTTCTGTACTCTTGAAAGAACTCGTTTTCTTGTGGTTTCTTGTCGTTTAAGGTAAAATTGTTTTCAATTTCGAATGAAAGGCGGTGTTGCCCACAAACTCCACTTGCCCCAAATGTCGCAATGCAATTATTGGATCTTAAGTTTCCATCAATTGTGGATCTTTGAAAGGAAAAGGGCTTGTTGGTCATTTCGTAAGTAGAATGGTGTTTAAACCCAGTCTTTGTCCCATTTTGTGTGGAAAAATGGGCGTATGCTTGCCATTTATTATTACCATATAGTACAGCAAGATTGCCATTTTGTAGCACTGATGTGTTTAAATCGCAATTAAAAGGCTTACCCCAAATAGAAAGTGTATTTTTGGCTGATAGTGTAATTCCTGTTTGAATTCGTTGATATACATTCACAACTCCACCTGCGGCTTCGCCTGAACTAGATGCTGTTCTTCCGAAAACAACTTCTATTTTGCTAATATCAGCTGCATTGATTAGTGATAGTTGATCATTTGCATTTACTTTCTTTATACCATTGATTCTTATTTCTGCGGGTTTCCCATCTATAAGCACTTGTTTTCCTGTAACCTGTATTCGTGGTATTCTTGCAAGTGCATCGTAAGCAGTGTACATAGCTATTGATTTTCCTAAGCCTCCGTGTTGCACATAGAAAATCATTTTCCCTTTCTCTGGTTTAATGGAACTGGCTTTAACTATCACTTCACCTAGTTGGCGGCTGTTGTTTAATCGGATAGTCTTTTCTAACATCTGTGTATGCGCGTCTATAACAAATTCTTCTTGATAAACTATTTTTCCCAAAAAACTGGCAACAAGTCGATAAGGTATGTTATAAGCGCCTTTAAATTGTGCTATACCTAAGCTGTCAGATGCACAATAAGCACTGGGGGCTAGTGTATCATTCATAGTGTATAAAATACAATTCACGTTCTCCAGAGGTGTTAGGTTGACACTATCTGTACAGACAACTTTAATTGTTGGCTTCATTGCAAAATCAATCTGTGCGCAAAGTCCACAACTGTATGAAATGTATAGAGCGAGTATGTAAACCATTCGTAAATCCATATAGGCTAAGATAATGGTGGGTAAAATAATGTTTGAATGTCAATAGAGTTTGGTTTTATATGATTTATCGACAAGTATTTAGAGAAGATCAAATGGTTAGTAACACTTTAACTTTGTGTATTGTTATATATGGAAGTGTTGTTGGTTTGTCAAACTTCCTCTATAAGGATTGTCATTTCTTTTTATCGATATCGGTTGAAACCTTATAATTTGCAATTTAAAAATAGACACATTTCAAGTAGAGTTCCCCTTGTTCAACCTTGGAAGATTGTGTTCTTTGAACAATGCATTTTTGCAGATTTTGGCTATTCAGTAAAAATATCGTATTGTGATATTCTTCCACAATTTGAATTAATAATTCCTGTTTGCGGTTTAGTTACTTTACTTGTTGTTTTTTTGTTATAAAGGTATGCCACATCCTCCTTGCAGGGGACTCTGTGAATGCATGTTAATATGCAGCAAATTTACTAACTTTGTTTGTATAATCCGACTTATTTGTGTTAAATGTTGTATATATCAGGGCGGTTGATTTGTTCAATGTGCCTTCTTAATAATGTGTAATCTAATTTCTCCATACAGATGGTTATTTTGTAAATCTGGAAGTGTCGTTCTCGTTTTTGTTCACCTTTACTTGTTTTCCATTGTTGCCTATGCTATAGGTCATTGACAAACGGATGCATTGCGTGTTAGGGAATGTGAGGCGAGTGACGTTAAATCTTCCATAATTGTATAAATGTTCTCCTTTCAATTGATTGAAAGGGTCTTCTATGGTAAGTGCAAAAGCGATGTCTTTGTTTTTAGGCAAGGTGTATTGCATTCCCATGTCTATGCTCATCGTTCCTTTCCTCCTTTCTTGTAATAGGTTGTTGCGAGTTTTGAAGAAGGGATTGATGTATATGGCAAAGTTGTTGGTTGCTTTATACGAAAGATACAGGTTACCATCTGCAAACCAATTATTCTTGCGATTGAATGTTGATGGGAGAACATTGTATGCTAAATGGTTGAAGCTGAGACTTCTCAAATAAAGGTATAACGAACCGTTCAGTTTTCCTTGGATAAAGGAAAATGGAATAGACACGTCTGCATACATGGATAGCAGGTTGGCATAATTTTGAGGCTTAGTGTATCTTACCCCATCGTTATCGATATTATAAGTAGTACCGAAAACGTTGGACCTAAGTCGTGTTCCTATACTGACAACCACGTTTTTAAACAGCAGGTTTTGTATCTTGAAGTCGTATTGCATGGATGGCTTTAAGAAAGGATTTCCAACGCTATATTCATTGTCGCTATAATAAGTAGCACCTGGAAGCATGGAGAAATATCCAGGACGTGTATTCTTCATCGTGAGATAAAGCGAAGAGCTGAAATTGTTACTCGCTTTCCAGTCGAGCCTTAGATAAGGAGCAACGTTCCATTCTTTGCTCCTTGAAATAGTATTAGCCACTAGATATTTATAATGTGCATACTCCGTCCGCGCCCCCAAGTACAGCGACAGGTCTTGAGTGAACTTAATTTTGCCCGACATGTACAGCCCCATGATGGTTTCCCACATTGAGAAGTCAGAGCCATTCTTCGACTTAACGTTTTCGTTCATTTTAGAAATGTAGTTCTGGTTGCCGACAGTATACACAAACTTAGGTCGTTTTAAAGTGTATTGGGCTTCTATGATATGTCTATGTCCATCCATTGTCTTGTTGGTATTAACCGAGTTTCCCAAGCTGTTGTTTACGGTTTGGACATAGTCGTCGCTACCAGCAAGCAGGCCGTATGATATTTTGAACTGGTGTTTCAATGTATCTGCCGAAAGATACTCGATGTTTGTGGACAACAAGTCGGTCCAATCATTGATTTCTCTCTCTGTAAGCTTATCTAGAACAGCATCTGTATTGTAAGCTTCTTTGCCCTTACGCCGTGAATCGTCCACATAGTAAGACACAAAATAATTTAAGCTCCCTTTTAAGAAGCTCGGCATCCAGCTCATGTTCAACACTCCGAAATAGGCATCCTTATCTCTAGTCGCTTTCTGGTTAATCAATTTCTCGTGTTGCTCATAAGGAAATCTTTCCTCTTCCTCAGATTTGAGTTTAGATTTGACGTATCCAGCAGTTGCACTTCCTGACAGATTGCCATGCCTGGCTCGTATGTCAATGTAATCGCCCCATCTGAAAGCGTTGTTACGTAGAAGCGTTCCGTGGATAGTGTTGCTGATGTTGTAGCCGCGTGTTTGCATTTTCTTTGTCTGCAACTCAATTGTTGCGTCTTCACCAGACAGCCTATTCTCTGCGGTTGCCATGCTCTTTATGAATAATCGCTTAAGATTAGCGGCAGGCATCGACTTAAGGTAAGTGAGAAGAATGCCCATTGGCATCCTTTGTTTCACCCCATCGATAACTACAAGGGGCTCGTTACCTTGAACTGTTATGGCATCATGAGAAACAACAACGCCAGGAGCTCGCTTCAACACGTCTAACACATTGTCGTTGTTGCCTAATCTAAGCTTCTCTGTGTCTATTCCTATCTTCCCGTCTGCAAGCGTAATCGCTTGTTTGTATGCAGAAACTACAATTTCATTCAGTCCAATCACGCTCTCTTCCAGCGCTATTGGCTTTTCAAACGTATGATTGGCCGCCACAACAGTGTGAAATGTTTTATACCCAGCGCAACTAATTTTCAAACGCAGCGTGTCATTTTTGTGTAAAGAGCAGTCTAAAACAAAATACCCCCCTTATTTACTAAAGGCGGAAACGATTGTCTTAGTCGTGTCTAATGGTGAAACGCCAATAATGCTAGCGTATTCAATGGGCGTATTTTTCTCATCCACAATCTGTCCAGAGATGCTCTGTCCCCAGCTAGGGAATAAAGGCAACAATAGGGAGAGAAGAAGAAAGATGGTCTTATGCATATTATCTATCGCGTTTACTAGTTCTGGCGTTAAAGAAATGAATGAAAAAGAGTTAATGTGAAAACATTACTCCTTTCTACATGTAAGGATGTCTGCAGGGCGAATGTATGTTGTCACCTCACCACTCCCGCATCGTTATCGGCATTATCCATTTGTTTTTGCAGGTTGCGCACTTTTCCTTTCCTGAAGCTATATCTAAGGGAGAGCTGCACAAGGCTATCTTTATATTTGGCAAACTTGTATGTGGTGGCACTGATTAGTTCGCTATTCATTGTCGAAACCGTGGTGGCGGCCGACATGAAGGGATTGTTTATGCTGAGGGTGCAACGTAAGCGGTGGAGGTTGTAATAGGCACTTA
>CAJPTO010000029.1 GCA_905373605.1 uncultured Prevotella sp. | reverse complement strand
TTTCTCTCTCGCAACAACCCCATGCGAGAATGAATTATTTGCGGCCGATGGGCAATTTATGGCGCGCGAAGGCAGCCATAATGTTAAATTTCCTACTGAAATTTTTACTCATTGAGATGGGCAACGCTAGCAAAGCACACCACGAAATCACCTTGACTTTTGAGATGATTTCTAAAAAAGAATGCAAAAAATTGCTTGTTTGAGTAAAACAACGTAATTTTGTATGTCTAATAAAAGTTCAAAGCCTGCATCATACCACATAAAACAACCTAGCAATAGGTAATCTTTTTGAAGATCTGAGAAATATTTCGAGGACACACCAATAGATGTTCTCAATAATGATTGGAAAGAAATGGAGCACATTAACAATATAGTGTCCGATGTTCTTAAGCAGCATGAAACTGCCCAATGTGGATGTGAAGAACGAAATGTGAGCCTTCGCAAAGCGAAAGAAAGGCTAACTTTTCATGGCCGCGCTAAAAGCAGGCGTGACGCCAACCAACGCTTAACATTGCAAAACAACATAAAAACCATTCAATATGAGGAGAATATACATAACATTAATGCTGCTAATGGCTTTCGCTGCAACCGTCGTTGCGCAACACGAGAACAAATCTCTTTCTTTGCAGCCCAAAATAGGGTTGAACCTGTCGAGGCTCACCGAGCATTTCGACTCCAACTTTAAGCCAGGACTCGTGGCCGGGCTTGAAGCCGAATACCAAAGCACGCAGAGGTTCAGCTGGATTCTTGGTGCATACTATTCGCAACAAGGCGCAAAATATTCGCTATCCGAATATCAGTATGCCTACAATTTCGACTATGTCAACGTGCCATTGATAGCCAACATATACCTTGTACGCAACCTTGCGCTGAAAGTCGGCATGCAGATGTGCTTTAACGTACGCAACAATTACACCATCACTTCGCCCAAGACAAAGGAAAGCCGCACAGAACCCGACCTCAAGGCCGTGGGTGTGGGGGCACTAGTGGGCTTTTCTTACGAAATACGACCCTTTGTGATAGAAGCACGCTACAGCTTCGGGCCAAGTTATGCATCATCGGATTCCAAGTTCAGCACCCTCCAATTCACCTTGGGCTATCGTTTCGATGTGGTGAAAGGCAAGTAAAGGCACACGCATCTGCGGTGCATGCAACGAATGGTGGTCGCCACAACATAACAATCGGGCAAAAGCAAATCACGCTTTTGCTTTGAGCGGAAAGACGTGCTTGTTGTAAAACAAATTTCTGTTTAGGCTGGTTCTAAAAATTGCCTTTGCTGTATTTTTGCTTTTAGCTGAGCAGATTTCGTTTACGATTGAAGGAGCATGAACTATGCGACTAAAAGAGTGAGCGAAAGATGCCAGATAAAAGCAAAAAGACAGCAAAGAGCTAAATAATAAAAAGGAAATGAACGCTTGCATGGAATTTTTAGAACCAGGCTTTAACAATAAGCCCAACGTCTTGCGCACCATGTGCCAGTGAACTGCAAACGAGGCATGGCAAACAACAGTGCCGCAAAAACACATTGCCCCAACAGACGGGGAATGCAAGTGTAAGAGAAGACTGAACGAGATTATGAACTAAAATGGCATAAAAACAATAGAAGACTGAACGAGATTATGAATTAGAATGGTATAAAAAGAAAAAGATGACGGCATGATCACTCATCCCGTCATCCCAAAGAATAATGTTAACGGACGTTGGTGTGTTGCAAAGCGATAATGCTAAGTGCAGTTACGATTGTAACGCCAACCAACATCGCGATTGTTTCAAAATCTAATAACATAATCTTTAACCTTAAAATCTATCAAACTACTAACCTAATGAAAACTTATTATGAAAAGCATTCTCTCGAATACAGTGCAAAGTTACGATGATTTTTTTAATCCTACAATAGTTGTGCCGAAAAAATATGAAAAATTTCCACGAAATTGATGTTTATCAATGTTTTTTATGTTTTACGACATGTTTTTTTTTGGAGAGGAGTTAAGGAGTTTTTTTTGAGGAGTTTAGGAGTTAAGCCAAATGTCGTGTCGGCGTTAGCTCTCTTTTCACCTTTTCATCTTTTTTCACCTTTTCATCTTTCGACAGAAATACATGTTCTTTTGACACAAGTACATAAGGACATATCGTTGATTATAAGAGGATTGGTTAATGAACTAACAAGTTGTCGAGTTGACAAGTTGTCGAGTTGATGGGCGTTAGCCATCTTTTCACCTTTTCACTTTTCCCATCCTTTCACTTTTTGACAGAAACACATGCTCTTTTGACAGAAGGACATAAGGAACATATTGTGGTGATAAACATATTTTAGTTGTTACCCCTCCGTGTTCGGGTCGCCATTTCATATGCAACTCACCAGGCATACCACTCCCTTCTTCCCTTTGGAGAGGGGCTGGGGTGAGGCTCTTTTCACCCTTTCACCTTTTCACCTTTTCACCCTTTCACTCTTGTGGGATTGCAAGCTGGTTATGCAGTGTCTAACTTTCTTAATTGTCTGCTTACCTGTTAATATGTAAATCTTTTTTTGTAACTTTGTGGCATCACAAAAACCATATCTAAACATAGGCACAAATGTTACAAAGAGATTACATTAAGCGACTTATCCGCGAGTTTGCTGAGGCGTTGCGCCGCATGCTCGACCAAAAAGAGGTGCTGAAAAGGCGCGAGTCGATACGCCAGCTCTACGAACAATACCTTGGACCATACAACTTATACCACTTCGCCACGCTCGACGAGGTGATGTTGGCCATACAATCGTATCAGGAAGACGAGCAGTTGGAACGGCTGGGCATGCTGGCAGAGCTGTATTATGCCGAAGCAGACACCGAAGCTTCGGCCGAAGATAGGGAGGCGATGCAGCAAAAGGCGTTCAACCTCTTTGAATACCTGGAAAGTAAGAGTGGTGTCTACTCGATGGAAAGACAAGGGAAGATGGCTGAGCTGGTGAAGTTGCTTGCCAAATAGCAGCGAGCCTGGCCCCAATGGTTCTCTTTTCGTTGACACGAAGAGGGCATGTGCGTGTGTCCCAGTAATTAATTCATACATGTCATGATGGCTTTTCCATGCTTTTTAGTTACTTTTGCAGTGTGCATTTTGTTCTTTTTCCGCTTTGTGTTGGTACAAATAGAACATCCACAGCATGCATCCATCGCGCCATCCCACTCTTCCAGGGTTGGGAACAAGCGCACGGCAGCCCCTCATGCACTGTTTGGCATGCACACAGGTGCTGGGCATGAACGCATCATATTAATAAGAGAAAGATGAACAACGACGATAAAATAATGGTGATATTGCCGCCTGAGTTTGAACTTTACAAGGCAATAGACAAGAACCTGAAGTACCTTGGGTTTAAACGAGCCGTGGTGTTGGCGCCCAAATTCAAGCATACGTTTAAGACACGCATGGTGAACTTTTGGCTGAAGCACATTCTGGGTCGCACAGAGTATAAGAAACGCATCGCCGCAGCCTACTATTCAAAGCGTGTGGGACAGCTTCTACGCCGACTTCGCACCAAAAGTTTCGACTATGCCATCGTGATGCGCCCCGACATGTTGGAAACAGAAACGCTTAACGAGCTGATGCGTGTGGCAAAGAAAACAACGGGCTACCAATGGGATGGGCTGGAACGTTTCCCAAAGGTGTTTGATGTCATCCCACTTTTCGACCGTTTCTTTGTTTTCGACCCCAACGATGCTCCCAAATATAGGGAGAAGTATCCTAATTTAAGGGCTTGCACCAACTTTTACTTCGATTTCCCCATGCCCGAGGTGGAAGTGAATGCCAATGAGGTGATGTATGCAGGTGCATATTTGGAGAACCGAGTGGGTTCGTTGTTGAAGATGATAGACGAGTTGCAGCGGTTTGACTTCGTTTTGAACATCAATTTGGTGTTGGGATGGAAATCGGTGGCTTTCGACCACCCCGTCATTCGTTTCTCAAAGAAAGGGGTTGGCTTTCTCACTTACTTGCAAGCGTCGCAAAAGGCAGGCATCTTGCTGGACATAAAGGCGTGTGAGCACGGCGGTTTGTCGTTCAGAGTGTTCGAGGCTTTGAAGTATAATAAGAAGCTTATTACCGACAATAGCAGCGTTAAACTCTACGACTTCTATTGCCCCGAGAACATTTTCGTTGTCGAAGAAGGGCGTTTTGAGGGATTGGAAGCGTTTCTTGCCGCACCCTATAAGCCTGTTAGCGAAGAGATAAAGCAAAAATATAGTTTCACCAACTGGTTGAGGTATTCACTAGACATGCCTCCTTATCAGCCAACAGAAAGCAAAATATGAAAGTTTCAGTTATCGTAACTTGTTACAACCAAGAGAATTTCCTTGACGAATGTCTAGGAAGCGTGGCCAAACAAACCCATCAAGACTGGGAGTGCATCGTGGTTGACGATGGCTCAACCGACACTTCGGTGCAGATTGCCAAGGGTTGGCAAGAGAAAGATGCACGCTTCAGGTATGTTTACCAAGAAAACAAAGGGTGCAGCGGTGCGCGCAACACAGGATTGAAGAATGTTTCGGGTGACCTCATCCAATTTTTAGACGGCGACGACATCTTGCGGCCCACAAAGTTGGAAGAAAGCGTTGCGGCCTTCGAAAGGGAGAAATGCGACATCGTCATCACCAATTTCTCGGAAGAGCACAATGACAAGCCCTGTCCGCCGTTCTGTGATCTCACAAAGTATGATTTCACTTATAAGAACTTGTTGCTGCGATGGGACATCGACTTTAATGTTCCGCCACATTGCTTTTGCTTTAAGCGCGAGGTGCTTGATGGGCTTACGTTTAAGGAGTTTCTAAAGGCCAAAGAAGACTGGGTGATGTGGCTGGAGGTGTTTAAACGCAGCCCCAAAGTGTGCTTTGTAAACAAACCGCTGGTGATGTACAGGATACATGGTAACAACATTACGCGCAATTCGGCTGTGATGGAACAGAACACAGAGGCAGCACTAATATACATATTGAAGCACGAGGACACCTATTTTGAGGAGTTCTACAAAAAAATGGTGCAGCGATACAAAGACAGACTCCACCGCATAGAGTTGCGCCCGTGGTATAAGAAGTTGTTTTACGACATCACGGGCAAACGGTAGGCACGAAAAAGAACATGGAAGCTACACGAGCCTAGCCCTCTTCTGACACAGAACTAAATCTTAATAGTTATGAACAGAATATTATTTATCATGATTTTAGCGTTGGCACCTGCTGCGCTAACGGCACAAGAACGGCCTCGGCAAGCTGTGTATAATGAGTTTTTCGGGGCATCGGGCTTTTTAAGCGTTAACTACGACACGCGTTTTAAGGCCAACAGCCACTTTGGTTCTAGGGTGGGGTTGGCATATAACGCGGGGCGGACAGCCTCTACCGACTCGCAAGATTCGTATTTCTATGCTGGCCCTTCGATAACGCTCGAGTGGTATTACCTCGTTGGTGGGGGCAACCACCACTTAGAACTAGGCGTCGGCGCCGTGCAAGGCTTGTTCAATCGCCAATACGAAAAGGATTGTCTTCTTGAAGAATACCATCCGCATCGATATAAGTATGAGTATGACTATAGCTGTGACGACGAAGGCGAATGGGGATATGGCTATTACGGCTTTGTAAACGTGGGCTATCGCTATCAACCTCGCCGTGGTTTTTTCTTGCGGGCAGGGATTAACCCTACATTTATTTTCGATGACGAGCATGGCATTTTTAGGCTTTTCCCTTATCCATACCTTTGCGCGGGATTTTGTTTTTAAGGAGCGGTAGGGGTGCTAGCCCCCACCTCCTTTATTTATCCTCGAGCATAGGCAGATATGCGCCATAGCCTTCTTTTTCCATTTGCTCTTTTGGCACAAAGCGCAGAGAAGCACTGTTGATGCAATAACGCAAGCCGCCCGTTTGTTTAGGCCCATCGTTAAACACGTGTCCAAGGTGGGCATTGCCTTTGGCAGAGCGCACTTCGATGCGTGACATGCCGTGCGAATGGTCGGCGATGTTGCTTATTAAGCTGTTGTCGATGGGCTTAGAGAACGCAGGCCATCCGCAACCCGAGTCGAACTTGTCGGTAGAGAGGAACAAAGGCTGGCCCGTTGTCACGTCAACATATATCCCTGGGCGAAACTCATGGTCGTATTCGTTGTCGAAAGGCCTTTCGGTGGCCGCATTCTGCGTCACTTCATATTGCAGTGGCGTGAGCTTGCGCTTCAGTTCCTCGTCCGAAGGCTTGGCGTAGACATTCTTTTTACTTGGCTGGGCGTTGGCCTTGCGTGCCATGTCGAAGAGTGCTTGTGGCAAATGGCAGTAGCCCGAGGGGTTCTTCTCCAAATAATCCTGATGATAATCCTCGGCATCGTAAAAGTTTTTCAGCGGCAACACCTCCACTTGCAGCGGTTGGCTGTAGTGTTTGGCCACCTTAGCCAGTTCTGCCTGTATGATGGGCAGGTCGGTTGGGTCGGTGTAATAGATGCCCGTGCGATATTGTGTGCCGATGTCATTGCCCTGACGATTAAGTGAAGTGGGGTTGATTGACTTGAAATAGAGTTGTAACAACAGCGAGAGGGGCAGTTCTTCAGGGTTATAGACCACGCGAACGGCCTCCGCAAAGCCGGTTTTGTCGGTGCAAACCTCTTGGTATGAGGGATTTTTGCCATGTCCGTTGGCATATCCTGTCTGCGTTTCTTTCACGCCTGCAATCTGTTTAAGGTAGTGTTCCGTACCCCAGAAGCATCCGCCAGCGAGGTATATTTCCGCATTTGTGTTCATTTTAGTTCCTTTCTTTTCTTGATTTTTACTGTTTCCTGTGCAGCATGCCAACATTGCACACAGCGCGGTGGCAGCCAGTTTTAATGTCATTCTGTTCATGATGGTTTGTTTTGAGTTACCGCAAAGCTATGAATTTTTGATTAAAACGCCAAAGAAAAACGACATTTTGAGTGGAGTTTAAGGGATTTTTATTACTTTTGTGCTGATGCAATGATGTGACGTGCACGCGCATTGATGCGTTGAAAACATTGTTTTGGAAACCAACAATAGGCAAGGAACATGAAGATACGACAAGCAACAACAGCCGATGTGGATGCCGTGATGCACCTGCTGGACATTGGTCGGCAACGCATGGAGGCCGTAGGAAACACGCATCAGTGGGTGAAAGGATACCCACGGCGCACGACTGTGGAGGAGGATGTTCGGCGCGAGCAATGTTTTGTGGGCGAGAGGGAGGGCCGCATCGTGGCTACCTTCGTGTTGGCGTCAGGTCCGGACCCCACTTATGCGCGCATCTGGCAGGGCGAATGGCTGGACGGTAAACGGCCTTACCATGTTATCCACCGCATGTCGGCGGCAGAAAGCGAGCGCGGCGTGTTTGCCGAGGTGATGGATTTCTGCAAACAGCAGGCCGACAACTTGCGCATCGACACGCATCGCGACAATGCGCCCATGCTTCACAACATCAAGAAACACGGCTTTGGCTATTGCGGGGTGATACACACCGACGACGGCAGCGAGCGATTGGCCTTTCAATGGCTGCAAACGAATAAAATCTAAACCCAAAAAAGATATGAAGAGAGTTTTAAATCACACTTATTGGCTTGCCTTTGCCTTGGTGTTGGCATTGGCAACGCAAACGGCTTGGGCGCAACATCAGTTTGGAGAGAAACGCAAAAGCTATGGTTATGGCGTGGACAGAAACGCCGTTTATTACGAAGGGCGCGTCATGACGGGTGCCGATGCGCGAACCTTTGAGTACCTGGGACATGGTTATGCGCGCGACCGTAACGTGGTTTACTATCGCGGAGAGGTGGTTCGGGGGGCAAACCCGCGCACGTTCCGTGTGGTGGGCGATGCCGAAGATGTGCCTGGAGGGATGTATCCCGACGACCGCTTGCCCGACAATCCCACTCAAGGCACTGCCCCTTGGGAGCGTTTTCCTGAAGAGTTGTTGCCGGGAAACAGTCTTGGCTTCGGTTATTCGAAAACGACATTCGACGTTTATTACCTAGGAAAGAAGATTGATGCATCCGCAAGTATGTTTCAGGTGTTGAGCTTTGGTTACGCCAAGGATTCGTTTACGGTGTTTTTCGAGGGCGTTAAGGTGAAGGACGCTTCGTCTTCGATGTTCAAGGTGCTTATCGATGGCTATGCCAAGGATGCTTTCAACGTGTATTATATGGGCCGCTTAATTCCCGATTGCAACGCCAGCCGCTTTGAATGTATGGGCAGGGGCGTGGCTCGCGACGACGAAAATAAATATTATCTGGGACAAAAGGTGGTATGGGAGTAAGGAGTTAATTTAAGGAGTAAAGGAGTTAAGTTGAGGAGTTAAGCCAAATGCCTTGTTATTGTGGGCAGGTATTTCGGCTGGTAGGATTAGGGGTTCTAGGATTTCTAGGTTATCTAGTGCTCCTGGGATTGCTAGGATTGCTAGGTTTTCTAGGGCTTCTAGGTTATCTAGGCCTTCTAGGATTGCTAGGGCCTCTAGGCTTTCTAGATTATCTAGGGTGCCTAGGTTATCTAGGGCTTCTATTTCACCCTTTCAATATTACAAATTCAGGATTAAAGAAATGAAGAAGTTATTTAATTTCTTGCTTCCCGATACGAAGCAAAGTTGCAGAACAGCCGTGGTATTGTTTGCGGCTCGTGTGGTATTTGCCCTTTTGTTGGCCAATCATGGTTGGCAGAAGTTACAGGGATTTAGTGCGATGGCCGACAAATTCCCCGACCCATTGGGCGTGGGCAGCAGCCTATCCCTGTCGTTAGCCATCTTTGCCGAGCTGATTTGCTCGTTGGGCTTGGCCTTTGGCGTGCTCACCCGACTGGCTTTATTGCCGATAATCTTCACGATGTGCATCGCCTTTTTCGTGGCTCACGGCGGTTCTCTTGCCGAAGGCGAACTGGCTTTTGTTTATCTAGTGGCTTTCATCCTGCTGTTCTCGGCAGGTCCTGGCCGCTTCTCGGTAGACGGATGGATGGCAAAGCGATTTGGAGGTAGATAAAGAACGTAAGACATGCCGGGCAGAAAGCATTGCCCAGACGGGACAGACAGCTAGATTGTTAGGCTGTTCTGCCCCGTCTGCATAGTAAAACAAGAGCGAAAAGGCCAAGAACAGTTATTCCCCCTTCTTGCCCATTCGCCTTTACCCCTCCCCCTTAACCGCTTAAGGAAAATGATAGAACATCAACTACTTGTATCCATTGCCCTCGTTGTAGCCATTTGTTTGCTGGTGATGGTGAGCAAACACATCAAAGTGGCCTACCCCATCCTGCTCGTTTTGGGCGGTATAGCCTTGAGTTTCATCCCAGGGATACCTCGTTTGCACATCGATCCCGATGTGATATTCCTGGTATTCCTTCCCCCGATACTCTATGAAGCCGCCGTTGCCAACTCATGGAAAGAGCTTTGGCGTTGGCGTCGCATCATCGGTTCGTTTGCCTTCATCGTGGTTTTCATCACCGCATTGGTGGTGGGATACATTGCCAACACCTTCATTCCCGGCTTCTCGGTTGCGTTAGGTTTCTTGATTGGAGGCATTGTTTCGCCACCCGATGCTGTTTCGGCAGCCGCCATCATGAAGTTTGTAAAAGTGCCGCGGCGTGTGCAAGCCATCCTCGAAGGCGAGAGCCTGTTCAACGATGCCAGCTCGCTCATCATCGTTAAGTTTGCGCTAATAGCCATCGGCACAGGCCAATTTGTGTGGCAACAGGCCGCAGCATCGTTCGTGTGGATGGTGGTTGGGGGCGTGGGCGCGGGCATCTTGCTATCGTATGTCTTCATCAAACTGCACAAATGGCTGCCTATGGACGAGAACATCGACACCATTTTCTCCATCATCAGCCCCTACGTGATGTATGTATGCGCCGAAACGATGGGGGCATCGGGCGTGTTGTCCGTGGTGAGCGGCGGTCTTTATTTCAGTTATCGCCGAATACTCATCATCGGCTCGTCGTCTAGGCTGAGAGCTGAGAACGTATGGAACTTCCTTATCTTCCTACTTAACGGATTGGCTTTCCTCTTCATCGGGCTCGACCTGCCCGAAATAATGGCCGCACTGAAGGCCGACGGCGTTAGCTTGTGGGCTGCAACGGGCTATGGCCTGCTCATCACCGGCGCATTGGTGGTGATACGCATGGGCGCAGCGTTCAGTGCGGTGTTCGTTACGCGGTTCATGAGCCATTTCATCACCGTTGCCGACGCTCGTGCACAGGGCATGGCCGGCCCTTTGGTGCTAGGATGGACGGGAATGCGCGGCGTGGTGTCGCTGGCAGCGGCATTGGCCATACCCCTTTACGTTCCTGGCACGCAAATACCCTTTCCCGAACGAAGCATGATGCTTTACATCACCTTCGTGGTGATAACCTTAACACTGGTGATACAAGGCCTTACACTGCCTGTGCTATTGAGGCACGTGCGGTTTCCCGACTACGACGACCACCTGCCCCACGAAGAAACCGAGCGCATTATCCGTAAAGGCATGGCACAAGCCAGCCTCGACTTCCTTCGGCGCAACAACAAGTGCAGCGATGTGCGGCGGTCGGCCATGCTCAACAGCCTCGTAACCCATTGGAATGAGCAGCTTGAGGCCGAAGATAGCGTCACCTTGTACGATGAGGAGCTGCGAAACACCTACCACAACATTCTTATCGAACAGCGATTGTGGCTCAACAAGCTGAACAACGAAAACCAAAGGGTGGATGAAGAGGTGGTGCGCCACTTCATTCACCGCATCGACTTGGAGGAGGAGCGGCTGCTCAAAGAGTGAACTCCACAGCTGTCGACATGCTTTGCGGCGAAACACATCGCCCACCTACCACAAACGGGCGTTGAAAGCGCGGCATAGAAAGAGAACAGTTGCCGAATAGCGTGTACGCAAAGCCCTATTTTAACTATTTTTCACCACAGCCACCAAGCTTGCTATTGCCAAAGCGCGCAAGAATGTATAATTTTGTAGATTGTAAGCTTACACATTATTTATATATATATAACACAGAACACTTCGTATGAAAAAACTAGTGATTATTCGCCACGGCGAAAGCGAGTGGAACAAGAAGAACTTGTTCACGGGTTGGGTAGACGTTGAACTCTCTGACAAAGGAAGAGAAGAGGCAAAGCGTGCCGGAGAACTAATGAAGGCAGCCGGCTTGGACTTTGACGTGTGCTACACCTCGTATCTGAAGCGCGCCATCAACACCCAGCAGATTGCTCTTAAGGAGATGGAACGCGAGTGGTTGCCCGTTATCAAGTCGTGGAGGCTGAACGAACGCCACTATGGCGCACTCTCGGGCCTGAACAAAAAAGAGACCGCAGAGAAATATGGCGACGAGCAAGTGCACATCTGGCGCAGAAGCTTCGACGTGCGTCCGCCCATGATGGAAGAAGACAATCCCTATTCGGCACGCAAGAACCCTGCTTACCGCAATGTTCCCGTAGAAGACGTTCCCATGTGCGAGAGCCTTAAGGACACCATTGCACGCACCGTGCCTTATTTCGAAAACGAGATTAAGCCCCTTGTGATGGAAGGCAAGCGTGTTTTCATCGCTGCTCACGGCAATTCGCTTCGTTCGCTCATCAAGTATTTCGAGAATATCTCCGACGAAGAAATCATCAACGTTGAAATTCCCACGGGTACGCCGCTGGTTTACGAGTTCGACGACGACTTTAAGGTGACGAATAAGTATTACCTGAAGTAAGCAAAAGCGTGGCAGGGCATTCTAGAAAGGCTGGAATGCCCTGCTCTTTTTGGGCTTTAGGCTAACTAGAACCTCTAGACCAGCTAGAAACCCTAGAGGCCCTAGAATTCCTAGGATAACTAGAACCTTTAGGCATCTAGAAACCCTAGGCAAACTAGCAGCCCTAGGCCATCTAGCCCCCTAGATGTTCTAGAGCTCCTAACAAATCAAGCCTACTTTGCTAAAAAGAAAACTGCACCCCAACCTTCACTCAGCAAGGTTGGGGTGCAGTTTTTAGGCATGTTCACGCCATAAAGTGCGTGCGTTCATTGGTTTTGATTTTCGGTGTGCTCCTCACTGAAGGCAGCAGCTTCGGCAGCAGCGATGATTTCCTCACGCGATTGCTGGCGAGCCGTGATGTGGCTGAGGTCGAACTCCGGGTCGTCATTGAAATCGAGAATGGCATTCTCCTCCTCCACCACCTCCGTTTTGGTGAGTGTGCGCGGCAATTGTTCGGTGCGTTGACCCTTGGCGGCCTCGTTCTTTCGCGTCAAGGTCGCGTTGTTTGCCGCTTGTTCGTTGTTTGTCCTTTCCTGTTTCTTGGGTTTTTCTTTGGCAAGAGCGTTATTGTTGCCGTTGTCGGCCTCCTTAGTGCGCTGCGTGTTGTTGTTTTCTGCGCGCTCAGTGGCGGTTTTAAGCTCACCCTCCGCGTTCTTGTCGGGTGCTAGCAGGTCGGCGTTCTCACTCGTTTCGTTGGCCGTAGCCCCATCTCCCTTCGTCCTGCTGGCCTTAGCGGCAAACACTTGGTCGATAAACTGCGGCTCTTTCTTGAGCCTTTCGAGCGTAAGTTTCGATGCCAGCTGCTGACTTTCCTTCTTACTATATCCACGCCCATCGCATCCCTCGATGCCTTCAAGGTGCACACAGAACAAGAAGAAAGGGCTCCCGTTCTTGTCTTTGCCCTGCTCCTTGACGATGAAGTCGAGCTTCACGCGGTTTTTCTGGCTCCATTCAATCAGCTTACTCTTGAAGTTCACCTCCTTGTAAGCCACCTTGTCGATGTTAATCATCTTCGCCAAGATGCGTTTTTCCATGAAGCGCATGCAGCTGGCATAGCCACGGTCCAGGTAAATAGCTCCCACCAATGCTTCAAAGGCGTTTCCGCCCATGTAGCTATTGTGCGACGAGTTGTGCCCCGACGAGAGTATGAGCCTGCTGATGCCCATCTCTTGCGCCAAGCGGTTAAGCGTGTCGCGTTGCACCAACTTGCTGCGTGTATTCGTCAGAAACCCCTCTCGCTTGCCGGGGAAATGCCTGTAAACGATGTCGCCCACGATGGCGTCGAGGATGGCATCGCCCAGAAATTCCAGCCTTTCGTTGTTCACAGGCTTGCCATTAGCACCACGGCGCATCACGCTCTTGTGCATCAAGGCCAGCTTATAATAGCTGATGTTTCGCGGATAGAACCCAAGAATCTCAAACAAAGACGAGTAAAGCTCCTTTTCCTTTCGGAAAGGGAGCCTCACTCGGTCGATAAGATTACTCAGCATACTTCTTGAAGATAACACAAGCGTTATGTCCGCCAAAGCCGAATGTGTTGCTCAGTGCTGCACGCACCTCGCGTTTCTGTGCTTTGTTGAACGTGAAGTTGAGGTTGTAATCGATGTTTTCGTCCACGTCGTCTTCATCGTGGTTGATGGTTGGGGGTATGATGTCGTTCTGAACGGCCAGCACCGAGGCCATAGCCTCCACTGCTCCAGCAGCGCCGAGCAAGTGTCCCGTCATCGATTTGGTCGAGCTGATGTTGAGTTTGTATGCGGCATCGCCGAAAAGTTCCTTGATGGCCTTTGCTTCCGAGATGTCGCCAACGGGTGTCGATGTGCCGTGCACGTTGATGTAGTCGATGTCTTCGGGCTTCATTCCGGCATCTTCCAGTGCGTTTTGCATCACCAGTTTTGCGCCTAAGCCTTCGGGATGGCTAGCCGTGATGTGGTGTGCATCAGCACTAGCGCCCTCGCCCACCATCTCAGCGTAGATTTTTGCACCGCGAGCCTTGGCGTGTTCCAGTTCTTCGAGGATAAGACATCCTGCCCCTTCGCCCATAACAAAGCCATCGCGGCTCTTGCTAAACGGGCGAGAAGCGCGTTCGGGGTCGTCATTACGGGTAGAAAGTGCGTGCATGGCGTTAAAGCCGCCAACGCCGCAGCCACATATTGCAGCCTCTGCGCCACCGCTAACAATGACATTGGCCTTGCCCAGGCGAATGAGGTTGAAGGCATCGGCAAGTGCGTTGGTCGATGATGCGCAAGCCGATGTTGTGGCATAGTTGGGACCATGCAGCCCGTACATGATGGAAATGTGCCCTGCAGCGATGTCGGCAATCATCTTGGGGATGAAGAAAGGATTGAACTTGGGTTCTTCCCCAAGGTGTTGTCCAAAGTAAGTCACTTCGTCCTCAAAGGTCTTAATACCGCCAATGCCCACGCCGTAGACCACGCCAATGCGGTTGCGGTCTTCTTTTTCAAGGTCCAGCCCGCTGTCTTTTATGCCTTGCATGGCAGCGATGATGGCCAATTGCGTGTAACGGTCCATCTTGCGTGCCTCTTTTCGGTCGATATAATCGTTAACGTTGAGGCCTTTCACCTCGCAAGCGAACTTCGTTTTGAAGTTTGTGGCGTCGAAATGTGTGATGGGTGCTGCGCCGCTTTTACCGGCCAACAGGTTAGCCCACGTCTCTTCGGGCGTGTTGCCAACGGGGGTAACGGCTCCAAGGCCCGTCACCACTACTCTTTTTAACTCCATTGATAAATGAAAATATTGCTTTTAAAAAGGCGTTTTCATCAAACGCGGCGAGTGGAAAAGAAAAGGTCGTAAGCAGGTTCATGCACAATGTCGTGCACCTTTCGCTGTTCCACCCTCCTGATGCGAAAGTTGAAGTCGGCCTTATTGTTGTCCCTACGGGGAATAAGTTGTGTTAAGAGATTTTGGTTATGGCTCCGACATCAGCGGAGGCCATAACCAAAAGCTTGTCACTTTACTTTGCGTTTTCTTCGATGTAAGCGATGGCATCGCCAACAGTGCCAATCTTCTCAGCCTTATCGTCGGGGATAGAGATGCCGAATTCTTTTTCGAACTCCATGATCAGCTCCACGGTGTCAAGCGAGTCGGCACCAAGGTCGTT
Source organism: uncultured Prevotella sp. (assembly GCA_905373605.1). Lineage (GTDB taxonomy): Bacteria > Bacteroidota > Bacteroidia > Bacteroidales > Bacteroidaceae > Prevotella. The sequence continues at coordinate 6,404 of CAJPTO010000029.1, read as the reverse complement.
GGTGAAGCTTGCTTCGGGCTTTACCTCTGCTTCGTCTACACCAAGTTTGTCAACGATGATAGCTTTTACTTTCGATTCAATTTCAGACATAATTGTAAAATTTAATAGTGTTTGTAAATAAATTTCATCCAATAAATTCGGGTGCAAAGGAAATCATTTTTATTCATACTCACAAGCATTTCGCCAAAAAATGCACCTCCCGTTGCACATTTACCCCCTAACTGTGCATTGATTTTGGGGTTTTTAACAGCTTTTTAGGATTTAAACGTCCACGAAAGTGGTGCTTTGGTGGTGTTTGCGTTAACGGTTAGCATGCCTTTTGCCTGCTCGTCCCTGTACAAGTGGCTCATTTTCAAGGTGCAGCCTGATATGACGCGTGCAAAAACCTCAAGGAGATGGATTGGGACATGTTGTTTGAGGTGCTGGTTAGTGGTGTTTGCGTGGGCATGCTGCGTGGCAAGTGCCCATTGTGCCAGCAACTGCACATGGGTTAGTCGGCGTAGCCATTGCTGCTTAGCCCGAACAGGCATGCTACCAGCGCATGGTATTCGCCGTACAAGGCTCTTGTAGCCGCCGTACAAGATGCTTGTAGCCACAGTACCAGATGCTTGTAGCCACAGTACAAGATGCTTGTAGCCTTCATGCAGGCATCATGTACGGGTGTGTCAAGGGGAAAGCAGCTGGTACAACGCTTGTTTCTTTGCTCCACGTGTGATAAACACACTTTCATACAGCCACTGATGTAAACATAATTTTGGTTAACGCCTGTTCTTTTTCTTTGTTCTTCGCTTGCGCGAACGGCGATTTTTCGCTAGATTTGCCATTGCAACCACAAGCCACAAGCAGGCTTGCCGCCCCCCTCATGCAGCGCATCAACAGCCTTGTTGCAGGGTTGCGCCGATGTGTGCATGCGAAAAAGGGAATAAGAAAATGCCTAAATCAACACGCCTATGAGTTATAATAGCTTTGTTTATAACATTGGTTACTGCCCTCCCGCGATCATCGACTCGGGCGTTGCCATGGTGGAGTTTCGCTTATTGTCAGGATACGATGGCGAGTTCGGGTTCGACTGGTATCGCAAAGACGATGAAGGCAAACATGCCTACAAGGCCATTGCGCTTTCTTCGCTGGAAGAAATCGGGCGAGAATATCCGCAATTTCAGATGATTGTTAAGTACACGATGACTTATCATGTGCCATACCTTACGCTTTTTGCACCCGAGACGGTGCAAAGAGAAGCACAGGGCGAGTATAAAGCGGAACTGGCCATGCGCATTACCACCTTTGAAGAGGTAGAGAAGATTGTGTTTGAGTACGACAAAGACCTTCTTAGGGTGGAACTTGGCGGAAAAGAAGGCGACGTGCTTACGGCCGAAGAGATTAAAATGGTGGAAGCTGGCCAAAAAACCTACACCATCTGCATAGAATGCCTTGACAAGGGCGATGGCTTTGACGACGCACAAGAGATTAAGGTGTGGGCGTATCCCAAACAAGGTAAAAGGAACTTGCCCGAGGTTGTGGCGACGGCGAAGAAGAAAACCGACTCAAATCAAGGTAATACGCAACAAAACGCGAATGCCAACACGGTGTACCAAGAACGGATGCTTGCTGGGAAAATCCTGTTGCCTGCTAATAGCAAGAGGTGTAGGAGGCAAATAGATGTGGCAATTGTGAAAGTGAAAACAAACATTGAGAACTCTAAAAATGGAGCTAAAGAACCCGATGGGTCTAGCGAAAAAGAGCTAGCCAGGCTCAAGAAGACGCTCAACCAATGTTTAACGCTTGTCAATATAGAAACAGACATCAAGACTTTAGACTTAACACAGAACAACGACTTTAAGATAAGGAAAGACAAACAGGGTAAAGAAAGATACGGAAGATTTGTTTACCATAAGTTCGTAGATAAGGTAAAACACCCTGAAAAGACAACCGACAGGACGCTTGCCCAGAACAAGCCAGGCTTCTACGAAGAGCTGCAGCGACTATTCCTTTCCGTTAAAGGCAACAAAAAGTATGCAAACCATTATCTGGTTTTTTATTTCGCTGATATGGTCTACACCTCTTACATCACCTCAGATGCGGAATACAAAAAGACCACAGGGCAGGTTCAAGGGTTGAACACAAAGTCGGTAGCTCTCTTTAAAGACCATGATGAGTACGACCTTTCTCACGAGATGCTGCATTGCTTTGGGGTACTGCATCCTTTTAGCAAAGATGCCAAGCATCAATTTAGAAAGTATCTAACAGATAATGTCGCGGATTATACTGTCCCTCAAAAGAAAGGCCAAAAACCAGACACGACCAAGATAAGTACTTGGGTTTGGCAATGGCGGCAGGTGAACTTTAAACTCAACACCAAAGTGGTTGAAAAGAATGCTAAACCTGAAGAAGGCTCTCCCTGAAATGAAATGCCGACTCAGAGAGGCCAGCGTATTAAGATGTAATCACAACATATAAGATGCAACAATTATGGTTAAACTATTTTTCTTTTTAATTTTTTGCAATATGAGTTCGGATTTAATTATTTGTGCATTAGGCCACAAATTTAATAAAAGCATGTTCAATTGGGTCCAAAAGAATGGGGAGTATATCACACGTGACTCGAACGCCACCATAAAATACTGGGATCCGGGTGACGGCTATTATTACAAAATTGTGTGGCCTGACAGTAGTGCTATGGAGTATAGAGTTTTGTATTATAAGGACAGCTTGACTGTAGCTGTAACTGCAAGAATATTTTATGATATGGATATTGGGCTAATAAGGGAATACGACAGGCATGGAAACCTCATAAATGTGGAGGATTTGGACGCTCCTTACAAATATTCTGTAGACGATGTGGTGCAATGGGTGAAAGACAAATACAATGTGGACTTGACCAAGAAACCTCGATGGGCGATGATGAACAGAAGCCCAAACCCTATTCCGCATTACATGCTCCGATTTATCGACAACGATGGGCAGCGCATCGTTTATAGCATTGATGCACGCGACGGTTCGCTAATCTATGAGAACATTGCAGGCGTGAAGAAAAAGTACAAAGACGACAGGGACTGGTGGCATAATCCGGATGGAACGAAGATAAAACGCCGCTGAAACGGCTTTCGCACACGCCTTATTATAATAGGTGTGGCACAGAGAGGGCGGCAAAGCCCTGCTCGTTTCATCCACATGCATGCGCCAAACACGCATGTCCGCAAATCATAACCAATAAAAAGGAACGGCAATATATGGTTAAACTATTTTTCTTTTTAATATTTTGCAATATGAACTCGGATATAACAATTGCCCTCTTCGGCGATAAGTTTGATAAGCATAACTTCGATTGGCACCAAAAAGATGGAGAATATGTCACCCATGACATGGGGGCAACAATAGAACTCTACGACAACGGCGACACTCTTTACTACAAAAGAGTGAAGCCAGACAGCAGTGCCATGGAGTATAGAATGGCCTTTTACAAAGATTGTCTGACGGTAGCAGCAACAGCCGTCAAGTTTTACGATGTGTATATATGGGGGAAAAGGGAATACGACAGGCAGGGAAACCTCATAAGTGTGGAAAATGCCGACGCGCCTTACAACTATTCAGTTGACGATGTTGTGCAATGGGTGAAAGACAAATACAATGTGGACTTGACCAAGAAACCTCGATGGGCGATGATGAACAGAAGCCCAAACCCTATTCCGCATTACATGCTCCGATTTATCGACAACGATGGGCAGCGCATCGTTTATAGCATTGATGCACGCGACGGTTCGCTAATCTATGAGAACATTGCAGGCGTGAAGAAAAAGTACAAAGACGACAGGGACTGGTGGCATAATCCGGATGGAACGAAGATAAAACGCCGCTGAAACGGCTTTCGCACACGCCTTATTATAATAGGTGTGGCACAGAGAGGGCGGCAAAGCCCTGCTCGTTTCATCCTCTTGTACGCGCCAAACACGCATGTCTGAAAATCATAAGCAATAAAAAGGAACGGCAATATATGGTTAAACTATTTTTCTTTTTAATTCTCTCTTGGGTGGACATGGGGCAAATGGCAAGGCTGATGGCTAGCAGCAATGTGCGTTTGCCGCTGATGCATCGCGGATTATGCCTCACTGAGGGCGATGTTTGCAGTGAAGATACCTCAAAGACAACACCACCAAACAATCAAAACGCTACAAAGATGAAGAAATATGTGTTAAAGATAGATGCCAATGTATTTAAAAAAGGTGTGTTTCAAAGCGAACAGCTAGTAGACATAGTGATCAACGTGAAGCCATTGCCAAGACAAAGCGGCGAGAAAGAGGTGGAAAGCCCTTCGACAACGGCCTACAAAATCACGTTCAGTGAGATGTGCATCGCCTTAAACAAGTCTTACGAAAAGCTAAGAGACTTTGTCCGGCGCACCATTTACCGGTACGAAAACATTTGTCCGTTGCTGAACGCAGACGGAAAGCCGGTTGGTATAACCAATGAAGACAGCTTGATGGCGCAATGGCAGGAAATACGAGAAGCATTGCTGGCCGATTACAACGGCCCGTTTGTAGACGAGGAGCTGCCTTTTCTCGATACGTCTATGGCGTGGGCATATCCTATGGGCGATTATTGTTTCTTCGCGTTGCTGTTTCCCGGCATTGCCAAGAACGTTCCTTTGGAATGGCAGACCGAACGCAAGGTGTGGCTATGTTATCCGCATGGAGACGTGTTCAACGAGCGCATTACCTGTAAGGATGTCGACCCGGAAGAGCGGATATACACGGTGGAAGGAGAACTAAACGAGCCAAAGAAAGGCACATCGGGGAGTTTTGAAGGTTACATGAAGATGAAGAACGATTCCTTTTCGCCCTATTTTGCATTTGTGAAGGTCATTTATAGAAAGGGCAATGAGAGCTACGAATGCACGTTTAAGTTGAGGCAAGCAACAGCATACGAAGGAGAATGACGGCCTATGAAAAGTAAGAACGAAGCCTGCGCCCCCAGCAACCAAGGCCAGAAGGGGGAGCAAGAGCAGAAAAGCAAATGGAAAGACGAGAACGAAGACGTGAAGTTCGTTTGCAATGGCGCAACAGTGAAGTGCCCTTATTGCAGCATACCTTGGGGAAAGCTTGTGGTTACAAGGAGAAGCGTGGTGCTGCAGGGCAAGTTGTGGGCTACCGCCGCCGACAACAATGGCAAAACAAACTTCAACTTTGTGGGATTGTGCACGCATCCCCGATGGGGAAACAACAAGCCGCCTTGCAAAAACGTGATAACATTGGGATTTTGGAAAAACCTTTCCGACGTAAGCGTTGGCGGCTTTAAGGCCCTTCTGGTGAAATCTACCATCCCTTGTCGTGTAAGTGGCGAAGAAATCACGATTGTGCACAGCGGACAGACCGCCCGATTGGACATGAGGAAAGCCATTATGGTGAGAAGCATCAGGGTGGTTGAGCAATTGGAGCCGGGATTTGATTATGATGGCACCGAGTCTAACAAGGTTCGCGGGATGGTGTGCGGCAAGACCTACCATCTTGAGGCCACTTCGTTCGACAATGGCACACCAGAAGACCGCGAGATACAATGGGAAGCAGAGTATTTATTCACTGATGGGTGAAAGGGTGTCGTGATGAACGGGGACTTGTCAGACAAATGGTCGCCCAAAGGTAGAAGCGTTAAGTTTTCACCACTGGATAGCAGTAGAGCAGGCGGCACATTGGTGTTTTATGCCTACGTGAGTTACGCCAAAGACGAAGCGCGCATGGAGGTATGGTCGCATTTCCGCTTCAGGTTTTTCTCTTTTCAAGAGGTGGAAACCCAAATCAGTCAGCGCATGCGTGAGCCTTGGCGCATCGACCAAAATGCCACATCGCTCTGCGGAATGGCTTGTTTGTTCTATGTCTTTGCCAAACGCCATCCCGTGGAGTACAGGGAGTTCATCATCAACATGCACCACAAGGGCGAGGCAACGTTCAACGGATACACCGTAAGGCCGGATAAGGCGGTGCAAGATGCGATGTATAACATGGATCCCGCGAGCGACAACTATCCTTCAATGGATGGAACCAAGCCAAACGAGAAAACACTCATGCCCTTTGCCGACTGGCTTACGCTTGCTGTTCTTCGCTCGCATGTCAGCTCCACGTGGGAAATCCCTCTCATCCTACCGGTGGGAGGCCCTCAATTGCTGTTCATTATGCATAAGATGGTTTACAATGGGGAAAAAGAATCCACTATGGACAAACTGGCCGCTGTAAATTGGCCGAGCATGATGGAGGATCTATGCCGCGACTTCTTGGGCTTTAAGAGCGTAGAGTCTTTTGGGCTTTCCACAAACTCGCTGGAACGGCGAAAGAGCATCATGAGATTTCGCCGATATGATGAAGACAACACCGACGACTTGCAAAGCCTTTTGCAGATGCAACAAGCCTATGAGA